>NZ_JBSNCE010000027.1:0-86160 GCF_053764755.1 Rhodococcus sp. 2H158 | reverse complement strand
TTTTTTTCCTCCCTCCCCCCCCGCTACGCCCCAACGGATCCGGCGAACGGGCCGGGTCGACCGGGAGGCCGGCACGGTGTGCAGCCACTGTGGGAGCGACTCCGTGTCCCCCGGCGGGACGGCCTGGGGGTCCGGCACCGCGGCCAGCACCTCGGACGCGGCGACCGGTATCACCCGGATGCCGCGGCCGAGCCGCTCGGCGATCCGCTCGCACAGCGGCATTCCGGGCGGCTCGCCCGGAACCCCCGTCACGAGGACGACATCCGGATCGACGGAACCGCACACGTTTCGCATCAGCCGGTCCAGCCGCTCGGCTCCGGCCGGCGAGTCGAGCAGTCCCTCGTCGAGGTCGGGGTCCCGCGCGATGCGGTCGACGTCGCCGCCGTCGGGGGCGCTCAGCACCGCCATCGTCACGCCGGCGCCGTCGACCTCCGCGACCGCGCATCGCTCGCCGTCGCCCACAGGCGCGGCGCGGCGCGCGGCCACCGCAGCGGTCAGGAGGACGGCGTTTCGCGCGACCTGCCGGGCGGCCGCGTGCAACTCCTCCCGCCGACGCTCGCCCCACTCGGTGGGATGCACCACCACCACCGTGTCGAGGCCGGCCGGCGCGCCTGCCGTCGCCGCAACGTACCCGAGCAGGGTCGCCAGCGGCGCATCGTCGTCCGTGGGGACACGGCCGGGAGCCGATGCGGGAATCGTCACGGTCCGATCGGACCGCCGCGCGTACACCCGCCCCGGGACGACCTGCAGGTGCAGCGCGTGGACGTCGCTCATTGCGGCGGCAGCCACGCCGTCTGCACCAGCGCCTCCCCGTCGCGTTGCACGAGGATGCCCCGCCCGGGCGGCATCGGGCGCGGACGCGCGGTGCCCACGAGCGCCCCCTCCTCTCGATTGCCGCTCATCACGAGGCCGGCCGCCGACAATTCCCGCAGCCGCGCGATGACCGGCTCGAAGAGAGCCCGCCCGGCCCCACCGGAGCGGCGCGCCAGGACGAGGTGCAGCCCGACGTCCTTGGCCTGGGGCAGGTACTCCAGCAGAGGCGTCAGCGGCGACTGGCTCGCGGCGGAGACGAGGTCGTAGTCGTCGACGACGACGAACACCTCGGGTCCCGACCACCAGGAGCGCTCACGCAGTTGCTGCTGGGTGACGTCGGGACCGGGCATCCGCCGCTCGAACACGGCCGCGAGGTCGCGGGCCATCGCCGACAACGTCACCGCGGACGGCGCGTAACCGCCGAGATGCTCACCCTCGACGACGCCGAGCAGGGTGCGCCGATAGTCCCCGACGATGATGCGGGCCTGGGCGCCGGTGTGGGACTCCATGAGGCTGCGGCAGATGCCGCGCAGCACGGTCGTCTTGCCGCAACCCGAGTCGCCGAAAACGAGCAGGTGAGGCTGCTCGGAGAAGTCGATCCCCACGGGTGCCAGTTCGGCTTCGTCGATGCCGACGGGCACGAACAACCGCCGCTCCCCGGGCGCGCCACCGGCAGCCGATCGGTCCGCGAGGGCCGCGAGCACGCCGGCCCGATCGACGCGATCGGGAAGCATGCGCACGGGCGGGGCGGGGCGGCCCGGTGCGGCCGCGGCGACGGCGGCCACCGCGTCGGCCAGTCCCGCCGCGAGGTCGACGACCTCGGAGCTACCGTCCACACGCGGCAGTGCGGACAGCACGTGCAGCCCGTGGCGGTCGATGCCCCGGCCCGGGCGGCCCTCCGGCACCGCCGCCGCCTTCTTGCGGCCGTACTCGGAATCGGCGGGGTCGCCGAGGCGCAACTCGAGGCGGGTCCCGAGATGGTCCCGCATCGCCGGCCGCACGTCGCCCCACCGCGGCGCGGTGAGCACCACGTGGATGCCGAAGGACAACCCCTGCGCGGCCAGCACGCCGACCTGCGGCTCCAGCGCCTCGAAGTCCTGCCGGATGCTGGGCCAGCCGTCGATCACGAGGAACACGTCGCCGAAGGCATCCACGTCCGCGGCCGGACCGACGCCGTCCCGGCGGCGGCGCAGTTCGGCCATCGACTCCAGGCCCAGCTCGCCGAAACGACCCTCCCGGCGCCGCAGCAGCGCGGTCAGTTCGGCGATCGTCCGGCGCACCCGGTCGGCGTCGAGCCGGTTGGCGACCGACCCGACGTGCGGAAGGCCCGCGAGACCGGCGAGGGATCCGCCCCCGAAGTCCAGGCAGTAGAACTGGACCTGCTCGGGAGTGTGCGTCATCGCCATCGACAGGACGAGGCTGCGCAGCACCGTCGACTTGCCGGAGCGCGGCCCTCCGACGACGACCACGTTGCCCGCCGAGCCGGCGAGGTCCACCATCAGCGGATCCCGCCGTTGCTCGAACGGGCGGTCCACGATGCCGATCGGCGTGCGCAGGGTGCTCCGCGTCAGCACGTCGCCGGTCAGCAGAGACCGCGGGACCAGTCGGTCCAGGCTCGGCGCCGCGTCGAGGGGCGGCAGCCAGACCTCGTGCGCGGGGGTGCCGTGACCCCGTACCCGGCCGATCAGGACATCGAGCACGGAGCGACTCTCCTCCGTCGGGACCGGATCCACGCCGGGCTCGGCCGGTCCGGGAACCGGTTCGAGGGGTGCGAGGGGCACCTCGGCCGTGGTGAACAGCCGCGGCCGGGAGGTCGACGTGCCCGGCCTGATCACCGACCGGCCCGAGCGGCGGGGCTCGTAGGGACCCGACACGTAGGCGGCCGCGAACCGCACGATCTCCGCCGAGTCGCACTTGAGGTATCCGGCGCCCGGCGACGGCGGCAGATGGTAGGCGTCGGGAACTCCGAGAACGCTTCGGGACTCGTTGGCCGAGAAGGTCTTCAAGCCGATCCGGTAGGAGAGGTGGCTGTCGAGTCCGCGCAGCCGGCCCTCGTCGATCCGCTGACTGGCCAGCAGCAGATGCATGTGCAGGGATCGTCCCAGCCGTCCGATCGCGGCGAAAAGATCCGCGAATTCCGGTTGTTGCGTGAGCAACTCGGAGAACTCGTCCACGACGACGAACAACGCCGGCAACGGAGCCAGCGCGGCACCGCCGGCCCGGGCGCGCTCGTAGTCGCCCACATTCGCGAAGTTCCCTGCCGCGCGCAGCAGTTCCTGCCTGCGGTTCATCTCGCCCTCGAGGGCGTCCTTCATCCGGTCGACCATGGCCAGTTCGTCGGCGAGGTTGGTGATCACCGCCGCGACGTGCGCGGCCGACTCGAGCCCGAGGAAGGTTGCGCCGCCCTTGAAGTCGACGAGGACGAGATTCAGCGCATCGGGGGGATGCGTCGCGATCAGACCGAGCACCAGGGTCCGCAGCAGTTCGGATTTCCCGGACCCGGTGGCGCCGATGCACAGTCCGTGCGGCCCCATCCCGCCCTCGGCAGCCTCCTTCAGATCCAGTTCGACCGGTGCACCCTCGGTTCCGATTCCGATCGGCACGCGCAGCCGGTCGCGGCCCCGCCGCGGCGACCACGCCCGCCCCGGATCGAACTGCGCGACGTCACCGAGACCAAGCAGGTCTTCCCATGGCGCCGAACGATTCTCCCCGTTGCCGGACTCGGCGACCCGCTGGGCGGCGCGGTACGGTGCCAGGCGCCGCGCCGCCGTCTGCGCCTGCGCGACGCTCGCTCGGTCCGGGACCGCGAAGGTCTCCACGCGCTCGCCGGCGCGCGCACCCAATCGTCCGTCACCGACGACGAGTTCGAGCCCGCGGGTGGCCGACAGCCGGGGCATCGACGCGGACAGGTCCAGGATCGTGACGGAGTCGAGCCCGTCGTCGAGGATCCCCGACCCGGAGCCGGGTACACCACCGTCGAACACGATCACCAGTTGGGGCACACCGTCGACCGGTGGGGTGTTGCGGACGAACCGGCCGCGGCCCGTCAGGCGGTCGGCGAACGCGGTCTCGAGATCCCGGACCGAGCCGAACACGGTGCGGGCGCTGCCCGCACCGTCGGCGATCTCGGGGTTCTGGGCGTGCGGCAGCCACTTGACCCACTCCCACTCCGGGGCGGTGTCCGGACCGCACACCACGGCGATCCGCAGCACGTCCGTGCTGTGGAAGGTGCACAGTTGCAGCAGCATCGCCCGCACCAGATCACGGGCCGCGGGGCGATCGCCGCCGAGCGACACCGCCGCGAACCCCCGCAACGCCACCGCGGTCGGCAGGGCCGGTACGACCGAGTGCGCGCGCACGAACCGGCGCAGCGACACGGCCGCCACCGGTTCGAGGTCCTCGACGGGACCCGTGTCGGGGGCGACCAGCCGGGTTGCGAGGCGCTGGCCGCTGAGCCCGACCCGCACGTGGCAGAAGTCGGCGTCGGCTCCGTCGCGTTCCCACATGCGCACCGTTCCCGCGAGCGTCCACAGCACGGCCGGGTCGGGGTGCGTCCACTCCAGGGCACTCCGCTGCCGGTCTGCGGTGTCGTGGACCTCCCGCCGGAGCTGATCGAGATATCGCAGGTAGTCCTTGCGGTCCTCGTCGGCCTCGGCCGCTTTCGCCCCGCCTCCGCGGCCGCCGCCGGCGAGCATGCCCACCATCGAGACGACCATCATGAGCGGGAAGACGAGCGACATCGGGCTTCGCGCCATCCCCGAACCGAACATCAGCGCCACCATGCCGATCATCGCGGCGACCATCACGACGGGCAGCAGCTTCGCCAGGAGATTTCCCGGCGTCGAACGCGGAATCTCCGGCGGGGCCTGCATTCTCACCTCGCCCGCCGGTACGCGTGGCACCTCGCGCCGCGGCCTGCGCACGAACCGCACCGTGCTCACACCCCACCCCCGACCCGCTCACCGTGCCGGCCGTCCTCGCGACGGCCGTCCCCCCACGGTCGACGAAGGGTAACGCACACCTGCGACATCGGCACGCGGGCGGGCGCGAAGACGGCCTGCGCGAAGCGATGTCGTATCGTCTCCGCGAGGTCCGGGCGAAACGGGTAGGCGAGCCCGGCCCGGACCGCAGCACGGTCGGGGGACGACGGGGGGATGGACGATGACGGCTGCGCACACCGAACCGGGGCGGATCGGCGCGCCCGAACTCTGCCGCGTGACCGTGCTGGCCCAGCACACACAGGTCGACCTCGCGTTACCCGCGGACGTCCCTGTCGCGCTGCTCGTGCCGGGGGTCGTCGATCTCATCACCGCCCACCGGTCCCACAACGACTTCGACACCTCCTCCGAGCGGGTCGAGCCCGAGGCGTGGGCGCTGGCCCGTCTCGGATCGTCGCGGCTCGCCGCCGCGCTGAGCCTGCACGAGCACGGCGTCCGGGACGGGGACCTGCTGGTGCTCGAGCACGCGTCGGCACCGGCGCCACCCCCGCTGTTCGACGACGTGACCCACAGCGTCGCGACGGCGGACGAGGCCGGCGCGGGCCGCTGGTCGCCGCGTGCGGCGGCCGCGGTCGCGGCGGTCGTCGCCCTGTCCGCGACGGTCGTCGGGGTGGGGGCCCTGCTGCGACTTGCCTCCCCGGACGGCCGGCTGGCCGCCGGTGCCGGCTGCGCCGCGCTCGCCGCCCTGCTCCTGCTCGCCGGGATCCTGCACGGGCGGGCCCGCGACGACCACCGTACCGCGGCGCTTCTGTGCGCCTGCGCGGTCCCGGCCGCCTTCGCCACCGGAATTCTCTTGGTGCCCGGCTCTTTCGGACCGGCGCACCCGATGCTCGGGGCGGTCCTGTCGGGGGCGGTGGCGACCCTGGTCCTGCTGCTGACCGCCGTCGGAAGGGCGCCCTTCACCGCGGTCGCCGCCGTCGCCGCGACCGCCGCGGCCGCATTTCTCGTCGCCGCCGCGACCGGGATTTCCGCCTCCGCGGTCGGCGCCGGCGTCGTCGTCACGGCCCTGCTGACGGTGACGTTCGCACCCCGCCTCGCCGTGAAGTTCGCCGACCTGCCGTTGCCGCCGGTGCCCGGTCCCGGGACCGGGGCCCCCGCGCCGCAGACCGAGGACGGCAGGGACGGACCGGACTCCCCGGACGGCGGGGACCGGTCACTGCCCGATCCGAGCGAGCTGACGGCGGCCGCCGCGCGGGCACGCGACCACCTCACCGGACTGATCGGTGCGGGCGCCGTTCTCGCCGTCGCGGGCGCGTGGTGTGCGGCGGCGCCGCTGTCCGGCGACGGTCTCCGCCGGCCCGGCACCGCCCTGGCCGTCGCCGCGGCGGCGGTGATCATGCTGCGCGGCCGCACCTACACCGATGCGCGCCAGGCGACGTTGCTGGTGGCAGGCGGCGCAGCCGTGCCGGTGGGCCTGCTCGGCGCGGCCGCGGTCAGCGGGTCCGCGCCGCCCGTCGTCGTGTTCGCCCTCGCCCTTGCCGTCGCGACCGCAGCGCTGGTGTTCGGCGTGGTCGCGCCGCGGCGAGCGTTCACGCCGGTGCAGCGCCGCGCCGCCGAAGTGGTCGAGTACGCGGTGATCGCGACGATCGTGCCGTTGGCCTGCTGGGTTACCGGGCTCTACGCCGCCGTCCGCGGGTTCTGACGTGGCCCGCGGCGCACGCCTCCTCGTCGTCGCCCTGGTGCTGACGGCCTCGTCCCTCGGAACGGCCCCGTCCGCCGCGGCGGAACCTCCGCCCGTCGATGCCGGGCGCCTGCCCCCGCCCGGGGAACCCGGGCCCGTCGACGACACCGGGCAGCGTTCGCCGTGTACCACGGTCGACGTCGCCGGCGACAGCGCCTCGATCCCGGAACCGCAGCGCGTGCTGAACTTTCCGGCCGTGTGGCCGTTGACTCGCGGGGCGGGGCAGCTCGTGGCGGTGATCGACACCGGGGTGGGCCGGAATGCGCGGCTGCCCGGGTTGGTACCGGGGGGCGACTATGTCTCCTCGGGCGACGGGACGCAGGACTGCGACGCCCACGGGACCCTGGTGGCGGGGCTCGTCGCGGCGCAGCCGGTCGCCGGGTCGGGGTTCGCCGGTGGCGCCCCGGATGCGCGGATCCTCACCGTGCGACAGTCCAGCCGCCACTTCTCGGCGCGACGGTCGGATCCCGCCGATCACGATGCGCGCACGTCGCCCGGCTACGGCAACGTGCGCACGATGGCGATGGCGGTGCGCCGCGCCGCGGACCTCGGCGCCACCGTCATCAACATCTCCGAGGTCGCCTGCGCGCCGGCCGCGGAAGGCATCGACGACCCCGAACTCGGGGCGGCGGTGCGGTACGCGACGGAGGTGAAGGACGCCGTCGTCGTGGCCGCAGCCGGAAACGTGGAGGACCGCTGCCAGGGGTCGAACCCGCAGGGGCTCGATCCTCTGCGGCCGGGAGACGATCCGTGGCGCGCGGTCACGACCGTGGCCTCGCCGGCCCGGTACGACGACTACGTACTCACGGTCGGCTCGGTCGAGCCGGACGGGTCACCGTCGAGCTACAGCCTGCCGGGACCGTGGGTGGACGTCGCCGCGCCCGGCAGCGGGGTGGTTTCCCTGCATCCCACCGCGGATGCCCTCGTCGACGCCTACCGGGGAGCCGAGGGCCCGGTGCCGGTGTCGGGCACGAGCTTCGCCGCGCCGCTCGTGGCCGCGACCGTCGCGCTGGTGCGGGCGCGGTTTCCGCACCTCGATGCCCGCGCCGTGGCGATGCGGATCGAGGCCACGGCGCACGCACCGGCGGAGGGCTGGAATCCGCGGGTGGGCCACGGCGTGATCGACCCATTCGCTGCGGTGACCGCCCCGCCGACGGAGCGGCGTCCGCAGGCGCCGGCCTCGGTGGCCGTCGCGGCGCCGATACCGCGGACGCCGCCGGATCACCGGCCCAGGGACGTCGCGGTCGTCGTGGCGGCGGTGGTGCTCGCGGTCCTGGGGGTGGCGGCGTCGGCGACCGCGCCGCTGCGGCGCCGTCGTCAGCGGCCGGCGTCGATCGGCGCCGGGTCGTGATCCGGCGCGACACCGTCGTGGGCGACGAGTGCCTCCGCCCGCCCGAGTGCAGGACCCGGCGCGAACAGTTCGACGATCTGCCACGGCGCGGGCACCGGTTCGGAGAATCCCAGGGCGGTCGCGGCTTCTGCGTCGACGATCCCGTAGCGCACGCCGGTGTCGGCCACGAAGAAGAGGGCGCCGCGCCGCGCGCTGTCCGGCGCGACGGAGGTGGTCTGCACGAACGCCCCCCGGCCGGGCGCGAGGTAGGCGCTGTCGGCCTCGGGCCCGGCGCCGTCCGCCTGGGCCAGGGACACCGGCACCGCGCCGTCGGGCAGCGGCAGCGCGGAACCCGCCGACACCTCGACGACGGACCGCGACTGTTCGGCCGCGCCGACCCCCGGCGTCCACGTCAGGCAGGCGACGGGACGGTCGCGGGCATCGACGACGGTGGGCACGGTGGCGGGAAAGGTGTCCACCGCGAGACCCCGTACGGTCGGAGCGTCGCGCAGCAGGTCCGGCGCGACGGCCGGGATCTCCGCGGCGCCCTGCGAGTCGGTGAAGTGGACGATCTGCGCTGTCGCCTCGGACACCTCCTGCACGCCGTCGCGCAGCACGACGTAGAACCTCTTCCCGTCGGGCACCGCGACGCGGACCACCGAACCGACGGTCAGCGATCCGATCGGATAGTCGGGTTCGCCGCCCGCACCGGGGATCCGCGGGGCCTCGAGCCGCGGCACCTCCGGGATCGCGGCGAGCAGGCCCGGTCCGACGGGACGTCCCATGCCGGCATCGATGCCGAGGACGCGGGTGAGTGCCTGGTCCGCCAGATCCACCTCGGCGCGGGAGCCGCGGTAGACCAGATGGTGCCTGCCGCCGGCGGCGACGAGCAGAGCCTCGTCGTCGGCGAGGGGCCGCGCGCCGTCGCCGTAGGCCGGCTCTCCCGCGGCGACGGTTGTTGTGACGAAACGACTTCCGTCGGTAGCCGCGGTGTCGCACACCGTCCACGGCAGCGGTGCCGCGACGTGTGCCAGCGCGGACGGCGCACCGGGGATACCGACGAGGGGACCCCGGGGCCGGGTTTCGAATTCGCCGTCGGCGACGACGGTGGGCGCCTCGGGCCGCCCGAGCACCAAACGGGCAGAGGCCAGGTTGAGTACCGGATGGAAGGCGCCGTCGATCGCGACCAGCATCGCGCCGGAATCGCGTCCCACCACGATCGCCGCGTCACCGATCCTGTCCTGCGGGCGGAGCAGGGCGAGCGCGGCACAGCCGGCGAGGCCGACACAGGCGAGGACGACGCCCACCGCCAGGGCACGCGACTGCGACCGCATCGGGTCGTGGATCATCCGCACGTCTCGCCGCACCAGTGCATGTTCCATGCGGCGCACCAGAAATCGGTAGCCGTTGACCTGCCAGCGCGTGGTCGGCTGCGCTCCCATCGATCCTCCCCCGTACGACGCCCCCTCCGCCGCAACACAGTACAGTTCCGTCCGGGAACGTCGGGGGGACCGGGCCGTCGCTCGGGTGGGAACGGGGGAATCGTCGTGCAGGATGGGATCTTTCGGAGGCCGCGGCGCCGCTCCGTGGTGACGGTGGTGCGGGCGCAGTGCGCGGCGGTGATCGGCGCGACGACGGCGGCGGCGACGGGCGCTCCGCTTCCCGCTGCGGTGACCGTGGCGGTGCTGGCCGCGGTGGCGGTGGCGGTGCCTGTCCACGGGCGCGACGCCGTCGAATGGGGGCGGCTGTGGTGGCGGTTCCGGCGCCGTTCGCTGCGGTCCGGCCCGGTAATCGTCGACGTCGCGGCGGGCGACGATCGACCGGTCGGGGTGTGCTGGGACGGCACCGCCGTCGTCGCGGTGGTCGAGCTGGTGCCGACGGCCGGCGAGCTCACCCGGCTGACACGAGATCGGGCCGAACCGCTGCGCCGGCTTCCGCTGGCCGCGATCGCCGCGTGCCTCGCCACGCACGACGTCGGCCTCGACGGAATCGACGTCATCGTGCACGGCAGCCGGGTGTGTGACGAGACCGCCGCCGGGGAGGCGTACGAGCGCCTAGTCGGGCCGCTGCCCGCCGCCGCCACCCGCACCGTGTGGCTCGCGCTGCGGTTCGACTCCCTCGCCTGCCCGGTCGCGGTGGCCCGGCGTGGCGGCGGCTCCGAGGGCGCGGCGCGCGCGGTGACCGCCGCGGCGCGGCGCGTCGTGCGCGCGTTGGCGGAGCAGCACCACACCGCGAGGATCCTCGGCGCGGGAGAGATCGCCGGAGCCGTGGAGTCCGTCGCCGGGTGCGCGGATCCGGCGTTGCTCGAAGAGGATCAGGGCGCAGTACGGCTTCCCGGCGGTTACAGTCGCGCCGCGGTGGTGGAGCCGGGGCACCTCGACCGGGCGATCATGACCCGGGTCTGGTCCGAGCCACTGTCGTCGGCGACGATCGCGGTACGGCTACGCCCCGGCGCCGAGCCGGGAGCCGTGCGGGTGGGAGCGTCGGTGCGCGGCACGAGCCGCACGCCCGAGCCGAGGCTCCGGATGCCGGGCACCCGACGGCTGTGGAGCCGCGAAGTGGACGGGCTGCTGGCGTCGATCCCGACGGCTGCGGTGGGGCTCGAGGATCTGATCCCGCTGCGCACCATGCACCTCGCCGACGTCGACGCCCTGGCGCTGCCGGTGACGGGATGCGGGCAGCTGCTCGGCGCGGACGAGTCCGGTGCGGCCGTGTCCGTCCGCCTGACCGGCCGGGGGGTGCGCACCGTGTATGTCGCCGGGGAGCTGTATCTGGCGCAGCAGGTGGTGTTCCGGGCGGTGGCGACGGGCGCCCGCGTGGTGATCCACACCGATCGCGCCCTGGCCTGGCGTCCCCTGCTGGCCGCGGCGGGTCCGGACCGGTTGCGGTTGGCCGGCGCCGATCGGGGCTTCGACACGATCGTGTACGACGGCGTGCGGCCGGCGACGGTCCCGGCCGGGACGACCGCGATCCACGTGCACGCACACCCGGATCGGTGGCCGCGCGAGCGCCCGGACGTGTCGATCCTGCAGCCCGGAGCGGCCGGCGATCGGGTGGTGCTGGCGGTGGGTGGCCGACGGCTGTCGCTGTCGTTGGTGAGCATCGACGCCGAGGCCGCGTACATCGGCCGTCCGCGTGCCGCGGACCCGGCGCCCGCGCGCTGAGCCGGGTCCGTCAGCCGGGGTAGGGCTGGGCGGCCCGCCCGGCGCGCACGGTCCGCGCCCACCAGGCGAGCTGGTTCAACATGCGCTGCGCGGCGTCGATCGCGGCGCCGTCGGTGGTGGTGCCGTCGGCGGCGAAGGCGTGCTTGACGCGGTGGAAGCTGACCGATTCGCGCACCGGGACCATGTGCACCTCGACGACGACCTGCCGGAGTTGCTCGACGGCGCGCAACCCGCCGGAGAGCCCGCCGTAGGAGACGAATCCGATTGGCTTGGTGCGCCATTCGCGTTTGACGGTGTCGATGGCGGTCTTGAGGGCGGCCGGGTAACCGTGATTGTACTCGGAGGTGACGACGGCGAATGCGTCGGCCGCCTCGATCCGCCGGGTGAACGCCTCGACCTCAGGGCCGCCGGAGAGATCCTGCGGCAGCGGGGTGTCGGCGAGGTCGAGCACGCCGACGTCGAACTCGGGGCGCTGCCGTGCGGTGGCGGCGAACCAGTCGGCGACGACGGGGGCGATCCGTCCGGCGCGCACGCTGGCGACGACGATCTCGAGACGAATCGGGGCTTCGGCGTCCATGGGCCGATGGTAGGCGGCTCAGGTGGTGAGGCCGTGGGTCAGGAGAGCGGCGAGTTCGCGGTAGGCCTGGGCGTCCGGCAGGCCGGTGGCCTCGGCGACGTGGCGCTGCTGGATGCGGACCATGACAGCGGCGACGACGTCGGCGACGAACGCGGCGTGCACGTCACGCAGTTCGCCGGCGGCGACGCCGTCGGCGATGAGGTCGCGGACGCGTTCGGCGGCGAGGCGGGTGTTGCGTTCGTAGACCTCGCGGGCGGTGGGGGCGGCGGCCATGTCCTCCATGAACTGCGCGGAGGCGGGTTCGAGTTGCCGGCCGACGGCTTCGAGGTAGGCGCGGATGCGGTCGGCGGCGCCGGTGTGGCCGTCGAGTTCGGCCTCGACGCGTTCGGTGGCGCCGCGGAAGAAGTGCACGGTAGCCGCGCGGACGAGGCGGTCCTTGCTCTCGGCGAGGGTGTAGAGCGTCGACTTCGAGCAGTGCAGGCGGGCGGCGATGTCGTCGAGGGTGAAGTGGGCGAAGCCCGCGGCGAGGAACAGGGCGACGAGCTGGTCGAACAGCTGCGCCTGACGTGCCGTGCCGCGTCGGATCCCCGCTCTTGTCATACTTCATACAGTACTGCAGTATCGTTCTCAGTACTATTTCCGATCGAGGAGTCTGCCGTGCCTGTCGAGCGCCTGCTGCCCACCCCCGAGGCCTACGACCTCATCGAACTGACCCGCGACGTCGCGGACAAGGTTCTCGCCCCGCGGGTCGTCGAACACGAGCGCACCGAGACGTTCCCCGAGGGGGTCTTCCCGGCCCTCGGCGCGGCGGGGTTGCTGAGCCTGCCGTACCCGGAGGAGTTCGGCGGCGGCAACCAGCCGTACGAGGTGTACCTGCAGGTGCTCGAGGAGCTCGGCGCCCGCTGGGCGGCGGTTGCCGTCGCGGTGAGCGTGCACGGACTGTCGTGCTTCGCGCTGGCCACCCACGGCACCGACGAGCAGAAGAACAAGTGGCTGCCGGACATGCTCGGCGGCGACACGATCGGCGCCTACAGCCTCTCCGAGCCGCAGGCCGGGTCCGATGCCGCGGCCCTGGCCTGCCGCGCGACGGCCGTGGACGGCGGCTACCGGATCTCCGGATCGAAGGCGTGGATCACCAACGGCGGCAAGGCGGACTTCTACACGCTGTTCGCCCGGACCTCCGACGCCGGCTCGAAGGGCATCTCCTGCTTCCTCGTGCCGGCCGGAACCGAGGGCCTGAGCTTCGGCAAGCCCGAGGAGAAGATGGGTCTGCACGCCATCCCGACCACTACCGGCCACTACGACGACGCGTTCGTGCCCGGCGAGCGCCGCATCGGCGCCGAGGGCCAGGGCCTGCCGATCGCGTTCAGCGCGCTCGACTCGGGCCGGCTCGGCATCGCGGCCGTCGCGGTGGGTCTCGCGCAAGCCGCGCTCGACGAGGCCACCGCATACGCCAAGGAGCGCAAGGCGTTCGGCAAGAAGATCATCGACCATCAGGGACTCGGGTTCGTCCTCGCCGACATGGCCGCCGCGGTGGACTCGGCCCGCGCCACGTACATCGATGCCGCGCGCCGCAAGGATGCCGGCCTGCCCTACTCGCGGCAGGCGTCGGTCGCCAAGCTCGTCGCGACCGACGCGGCGATGAAGGTGACCACCGACGCCGTACAGGTGCTCGGCGGCTACGGCTACACCCGCGACTTCCCCGTCGAACGTTTCATGCGGGACGCGAAGATCACCCAGATCTTCGAGGGCACGAACCAGATCCAGCGGCTGGTCATCGCGCGGCACCTGGCCGGCTGACGGTACGAACTCCCGGCAGCGCCGGGGCGCGAACTCCCGGCGGTGTCGGGGCGCGAGCCCACGGCGGTGTCGGGGCGCGCGGCCGTCCTCCCCGGCGGCACGCGCACCCCGACACCGCCCGGATAACTCACGCCCTGGAATCTGAAACATCTTCCTGTCAGATTTCGCGAACCACCTGCTACCGTGCGCCGGTGGACAGACATCGTAGGCGGGGCCGCAGAGCCGCGGACCGGGTGGAGTGGGCGGCCGACGCCGCGGACACGGTGGCGACACTCGCCGAACTCGGCGTCCTGTTCCTGCGGCTCCTGTCGCTGCCGTTCCGCGCGGTGGCGGCGCTGCTCCGGATGATCGCGGACTGACCTCCGAGCCCCGCCGTTCCCATCGGTATCCTGCGTCACATTTTCTGGGCAAAGCGGACAGCCTGTACTTAGATCTTGGTTGGACGTACGTCCAGGATTTGTACATCGACATCGGAGGTAATCCCCATGCTGCTCGGCTCGCTCGGCTCCCTGGTCGACCACGTGCTCTCCTTCCTCAGCTGGCTGATCTGAGAGACGCCTCGACGCGTAGCGAAGGGGGCGAGGTCATCCGACCTCGCCCCCTTGCTGTTTCCGTCACTCGTGCCGGGCCGCGCTACGCGCCGATCGCCTCCGCGAGGATCGGCCAGGACTCGTGCAGCGCGTCCTGCCAGTAACCCCACGAGTGCGTGCCCTGCGCGCCCGTGCTGAAGGTCGCCTCGATCCCGAGTTCGCCGAAGGTCCGCCGCAGCCGCTCGGTGCACTGGGCCGTGGCCGCCTCGATGGATCCGAGGACGACGAGGTCGACCGGATCCACCTGCCCGCCCAACGCCGCCTCGTGCGGGCCGGGCACACCGCCGCCGGACGAGATGTACAGCGTCGTGCCGCGCAACTTCTCCGCGTTCAGCGCCGCATCGTTGGCGATCCACCCCGGTCCGCCGATCGGCCCCCACATGTTCTCGACGTCGCCGCCGCCGAGGGTGACGACGGCCTCCACGTAGCTGCGCCCCGGGTCGCTGCTCGTCTGTGCACACCCGCTGTAGGACGCCACCGCCTCGTACAGCCCCGGCGACTGCTGGGCGAGGGCCAGCACCGAGCTGCCCGACATCGACATCCCCGCAACGGCGTTGCGGCCGTCGGCGCCCAGCACCGCGTCGACGACCGGCGGCAACTCCGACGTCAGGAACGTCGTCCACCGGTGCCGGCCGAGCTTCGGGTCGTCGCGGATCCAGTCCGTGTAGTACGCGAAGGCGCCGCCCACGGGAGTGACGACGTTGACGTTCTTGCCGTCGAAGAACTCGCGGACGTCCGTCTGGTCCCGCCAGTTGGCGGCGTCCTCACCCCCACCGGCGCCGTTGAGCAGGTAGAACGTCGGCCGCGCCGCGGAGGTGTCCGCGGGCCGGATCACCTCGACCGGGATCACCCGGTCCATGGACGGCGAGTACACGTGCAGCACCCAGTCGCGCGCGGTCCGCTCCTCCACGTGATCGACGTAGGCACCGGCCGGGTCCGCATCCGCAGCCGGCTGGGCGACCGCCGGTGCCGTCAGCAGCGACGTCGCGGCGAGCAGTGCCACCGCCACCGTCGCGCCCCGTCGCCGGATCGCAGGCATGTCGAGCAATGGGTGCCTCCCTCTCACACGCCGATCCCCCGGCCGGGCCGGCCGGGGGACGTGCTCGTCGGAACATATCACCGGCCTGCCCGGCCGCGGGTCAGCAGCAGCCAGGGCTGATGGGCCCGCGCATCTCGCGGGTGGCCGCGTTGCGCGCCGCGAGTTCGTCGTCGGCGGGATAGTCGACGCCCACGAGACTGAGCCCGTGTGCCGGGGCCACGGCCACCGCCGCGGCACGCTCCCGTTCGTCGAGCAGCGCGGTCATCCATTCGACACTGCGCCGCCCCTCCCCCACGGCCAGCGCCGCGCCGACGAGGCTGCGCACCATCGACCAGCAGAACGCGTCCGCGCTCACGTGCGCGGTGAGGATCACGCCGACGCCCGGAGCGGAGCCGGCCTCGCGACCGCCGGACACCGTCCAGTCGAAGCGCTGCAGTTCGCGGACCGTCGTCGCCCCGTCGCGCCGCTTGCAGAAGGCCGCGAAGTCGTGCAGGCCCAGCAGCGACGTCGAGGCCGCGCGCATCGCGTCCACGTCCACCGGCTTGGGCCATGCGACGGTGTCGCGGGCCCGCAGGGGGTCCGCCCCGTAGACGGCGGTGGTGAGCCGGTACTCGTAGTGCCGGCGGATCGCCGAGAAGCGGGCGTCGAAGTGCGGCGGGGCGACGGAGATGCCGGTAATGCGGACGTCGCGGGGCAGGAACCGGGCGAGACGGCGCACCAGGCGGACGGGGTCGTCCGGAACCGCGGCGGTGGGGACGTCGACGTGCGCGACCTGACCGGAGGCGTGCACCCCGGCGTCGGTGCGGCCGGCGACGGTGAGCTGCACCGGCGTGCGCACGATCGCACCGAGCTTCTCCTCGATCTCCCCGCACACCGTCCGCCGTCCGGGCTGACGCGCCCAGCCGGAGAAGTCGGTGCCGTCGTAGGCGATGTCGAGCCGCAGCCGGGTGGTGTCCACGGCGGCGGAAGGGTTCTCGAAAGCAACGGGCCCGCCGCCCCCGTGGGGGGCGACGGGCTCGTTCGCTTCAGCGGATGCCGAAACCAAGTGGACTAGTCCTTCTTGGCCTCGTCGGCGTCCTCGGCGTCAGCCGCGGTGGCGTTCTCGTCCTCGATCGCGTCGACGACGGCGTCCGCGTTCTCGACCTGCGCGTCGGTGGCGTCGGCCTCGACGGCCTCGACCACATTCTCCTCGGCCGGAGCCTCGGTGGCCGGCGCGCTCTGCGAGGCGGCGACGCGCCGGGCGCGGTCGGCCTCGGACGTGACCGTCTTCTCCTTGACGAGCTCGATGATCGCCATGGGAGCGTTGTCACCCTTGCGCGGCATCGTCTTGACGATGCGGGTGTAGCCGCCGTTGCGGTCCTCGTAGAACGGGCCGATCTCCGCGAACAGCGTGTGGACGACGTCCTTGTTGCGGATGACCTTCAGCACCTCACGACGGTTGGCCAGCGTGCCGGCCTTCGCGTGCGTGACGAGCTTCTCGGCGTAGGGCCGCAGGGCCTTGGCCTTGGCCTCGGTGGTGGTGATGCGGCCGTGCTCGAAGAGCGCGGTGGCCAGGTTGGCCATCAGCGCCTTCTGGTGCGAGGCCGACCCGCCGAAGCGGGCACCCTTCTTGGGCTTGGGCATGATGAATCTCCTAGTAACGGACCGTGAGCTGCTACAGCTGCTCGGTCTCGGCGTAGTCCTCGTTCCCCTCGGCGTCGCCGAAGGAACCGGCGTCCGTGTCGCTCCAGGTACCGGTCGCGGCGTCGTAGCCGGCGACGGTGCTCGGGTCGAAGGACGCGGGGCTGTCCTTGAGGGAGAGGCCGAGCGAGTGCAGCTTGACCTTCACCTCGTCGATGGACTTCTGACCGAAGTTGCGGATGTCGAGCAGATCGGACTCCGTGCGTGCCACGAGCTCACCGACGGTGTGCACACCCTCGCGCTTGAGGCAGTTGTAGGACCGGACCGTGAGGTCGAGATCCTCGATGGGGAGTCCGAAGGAGGCGATGTGGTCGGCCTCGGCGGGCGAGGGACCGATCTCGATGCCTTCTGCTTCGACGTTCAGCTCACGAGCCAGACCGAAGAGCTCCACCAGGGTCTTGCCCGCCGAGGCGAGCGCGTCCCGCGCGGTGATCGAGTTCTTGGTCTCCACGTCGAGAATCAACCGATCGAAGTCGGTGCGCTGCTCGACGCGGGTCGCCTCCACCTTGTAGGTCACCTTGAGCACCGGCGAATAGATCGAGTCGACCGGGATGCGGCCGATCTCGGCGCCGGATGCCTTGTTCTGAACGGCGGGGACGTAGCCGCGGCCGCGCTCGACGACGAGCTCGATCTCCAGCTTGCCCTTGTCGTTCAGGGTGGCGATGTGCAGGTCCGGGTTGTGGACGGTGACACCGGCCGGGGGCACGATGTCGCCCGCGGTCACGGTGCCGGGGCCCTGCTTGCGGACGTACATGGTGACCGGCTCGTCCTCTTCCGAGCTGACCACGAGGCCCTTGAGGTTCAGGATGATGTCGGTGACATCCTCCTTGACCCCGGGGACCGTGGTGAACTCGTGGAGCACGCCGTCGATGCGAATGCTGGTGACGGCCGCGCCCGGAATCGAGGACAGCAGGGTGCGACGAAGCGAGTTGCCGAGGGTGTACCCGAAACCGGGCTCGAGGGGTTCGATGACGAACTTCGAGCGGTCGTCGGCGATGACCTCTTCGCTGAGGGTGGGTCGCTGCGAGATGAGCATGGAGTGCCTCCTTGTGGGCGTCCGCCATATGACGCCCTGGTCGGGGTGTGGTGTCCCCCCGGACCTCGGGAGGACCGGAAGGACACCACGGCGCGAAGCGCCTTACTTCGAGTAGTACTCGACGATCAGCTGTTCCTGCAGCGGGATGTCGATCTGCGCGCGCTCGGGGAGCTGGTGGACCAGCACCCGCAGACGCGGGCCGACGACCTGCAGCCAACCCGGGATCGGGCGGTCACCCTGGGTCTCACGGGCCACCTGGAAGGGCAGCGTGCCCAGCGACTTCTCGCGGACGTCGATGATGTCGTACTGCGAGACGCGGTAGCTCGGGATGTCGACCTTCTTGCCGTTCACCAGGAAGTGGCCGTGGCTCACCAGCTGGCGGGCCTGACGGCGGGTCCGGGCGAGACCGGCGCGGTAGACGACGTTGTCCAGACGCGACTCGAGGATGACCAGCAGGACCTCACCGGTCTTGCCGGGCCGGCCGGCGGCCTCCTCGTAGTAACGACGGAACTGCTTCTCCATCACGCCGTAGGAGAAGCGGGCCTTCTGCTTCTCCTGCAGCTGGAGCAGGTATTCGCTCTCCTTGATCCGCGCGCGGCCGTGCTGGCCGGGCGGGTAGGGGCGACGCTCGAACGCCTGGTCGCCTCCGACGAGGTCGACGCGCAGACGACGCGACTTACGGGTAACGGGACCGGTATAGCGAGCCATGATTCAAACCTTCCTTTCCCGTTAGACGCGACGCCGCTTGGGCGGACGGCAGCCGTTGTGCGGCTGGGGGGTGACGTCGGAGATGGTGCCGACCTCGAGGCCCGCGGCCTGGAGGGAGCGGATCGCCGTCTCGCGGCCCGAGCCCGGGCCCTTCACGAAGACGTCGACCTTCTTGACACCGTGCTCCTGCGCCTTGCGGGCAGCGTTCTCGGCGGCGAGCTGCGCGGCGAACGGGGTCGACTTGCGCGAACCCTTGAAGCCGACGTGGCCGGAGGACGCCCAGGAGATGACGTTGCCGTTCGGGTCCGTGATGGACACGATCGTGTTGTTGAAGGTGCTCTTGATGTGAGCGGCACCGTGCGGGACGTTCTTCTTGTCCCTGCGGCGCGCCTTCTGGGTCTTCTTCGGACCGGTGCTGCGTGACTTGGGAGGCATTACTTCTTCTTTCCTGCGACGGTGCGCTTCGGACCCTTGCGGGTGCGGGCGTTGGTCTTGGTGCGCTGTCCACGCACGGGCAGACCACGACGGTGTCGCAGGCCCTGGTAGCAGCCGATCTCGATCTTGCGGCGGATGTCCGCCTGGACCTCGCGGCGGAGGTCACCCTCGACCTTGTAGGTCTCCTCGATGAACTCGCGCAGCTTGGCGAGATCCTCGTCGGAGAGGTCCTTGCTGCGCAGATCCGGGCTCACGCCGGTGGCCTCGAGGATCTCCTTCGAGCGGGTACGGCCGATGCCGTAGATGTAGGTCAGTGCGATCTCCATCCGCTTTTCGCGGGGAAGATCGACACCTGCGAGACGTGCCATGTGGCATTCCTATTCGGTGTGCGGAGGTCTGCTCCCAGCCCGTCCCCTGCGTCGTGAAACTGTGTGGTCCCGCGGCCCGGCCGAAGCCGGAACGCCGGTAGTCCGAAACACAGTGGGGCCCCGGCCTCCGAACCGGGGGTGTATCGCGCGGCTCCCCGACGAATCGGGAATCGTGACCGAACGACTGGTGCTGGAAGGTCTTCTCTAGCTTGTTGCCAAGCCGATCTTTCGAAGAGCGGGTGGTCTAGCCCTGGCGCTGCTTGTGGCGCAGGTTCTCGCAGATCACCATGACCCGGCCGTTACGGCGGATCACCTTGCACTTCTCGCAGATCTTCTTGACGCTCGGCTGAACCTTCACGGTGCGTCTGATCTCCTGTGTGTACGCCTGCGGCAGAGCACGAGGCATGCCGCAGACATGGTTCTCCCCGACCGTGCGGCCGGGGAAGCTCTTACTTGTAGCGGTAGACGATGCGCCCACGCGACAGGTCGTAGGGCGAGAGCTCCACGACAACCCGGTCCTCGGGCAGGATGCGAATGTAGTGCTGACGCATCTTGCCGCTGATGTGAGCCAGGACCTTGTGACCGTTCTCGAGCTCAATGCGAAACATCGCATTGGGCAGCGGCTCGATCACGCGACCCTCGACCTCGATGGCTCCGTCTTTCTTGGCCATATCCTCCGCGATCCGTGTTGTTCGGCGTGTGGTTGCATCGGTTTCCGTTACCGTGACGCTCGACGTGACCGGCCTGCGGACAACCGCGGGCCGGCGCGCAGGGCGCACCATCGATCTATGTTACGGGAACTTTCCCACCAGGGCCAAATGCCGAGATACGAGGAGGACAGCCGTGCGGGCGTTGGTTCAGCGGGTGACGGGCGCCGCGGTCGCGGTCGACGGGCGCGAGGTCGCCCGCATCTCGCCCCGGGCCGGCGGTCACGGGCTGCTCGTACTCGTCGGCGTGACCCACGACGACGACGCGGCGAAGGCCGCCACGCTCGCCCGGAAGGTGTGGACGTTGCGGATCCTCGAGGACGAGAAGTCGGCGTCCGATCTGGCCGCACCGATCCTCGTCGTCAGCCAGTTCACGCTCATGGCCGACACCCGTAAGAGCCGGCGTCCGTCGTGGTCGGCGGCCGCGCCACGCGCGGTGGCCGAGCCCCTGGTGGACGAGTTCACGACGGCGCTGCGCGGCCTGGGCGCCGACGTGCAGACCGGCGTCTTCGGGGAGCACATGGAGGTGAGCCTGGTGAACGACGGCCCGGTCACCCTCCTGCTCGAGGCGTGAACCGGCGCCCGCGACCCGAGCGAATGTATCGTTCGGCTCCTTCACGGCAGCGAGCGATACATTCGCTCGCCGCCACCGCCGCTACTCCGGGCGCGGTGTGAGGATGCGGGGACCGTCCTCGGTCACCGCGACGGTGTGCTCCCAGTGCGCGGCGCGGCTGCCGTCGGTCGTGACGACGGTCCACTTGTCGCCGAGCACCTCGGTCTCGTAGGTGCCGAGGGTCAGCATCGGCTCGATGGCGAGCACCGATCCCACCACGAGACGGGGGCCCTTGCCGGGCGCGCCCTCGTTCGGCAGGAACGGATCCATGTGCATTTCGCGGCCGATGGCGTGGCCGCCGTAGCCGTCGACGATGCCGTAGCTCCGGCCGTGCGCCGACTCCGCGGCTCGGGTACCGAGCTCGATGGCGTGCGAGACGTCGGTGAGCCGGTTGTCCGGCAGCATCGCCGCAATCCCCGCCTCCATCGACAGCCGCGTCGCATCGCTGAGGTCGGCGTCGGCGGCGGAGAGCTCACCGACTCCGAAGGTCCACGCCGAGTCGCCGTGCCAGCCGTCGAGGATCGCGCCGCAGTCGATCGACACGAGATCGCCCTCGGCGAGGATCTCCGTCGCCGAGGGGATGCCGTGCACCACGCGGTCGTTCACCGACGAACAGATCGAACCGGTGAACCCGTGGTAGCCCAGGAAGGAGGGGACGGCCCCCGCGTCGCGGATGACCGCCTCCGCCACCTGGTCCAGTTCCAGGGTGCTCACGCCCGGTTTCGCCGCCTTCCGTACCGCCACGAGAGCGGCGCCGACGACGGCACCCGCCGCCGCCATCGCATCGAGTTCGCCGGCGGTGCGGAACGGAACCACCTTGCGCTTGCGCCCGAAACCCATCTTCTTGCTCCTGCGTCCTTACTTGCCGAGGGCCGCGAGGGCGCGCGCGTTGATCTCGTCGACCTCGCCGACGGCGTCGACCGTGACGAGCGCATCGGCGTAGTAGTCGAGCAGCGGCGCGGTCTCCTCGCGGTAGACCCGGAGCCGGTTGCGGATGACGTCCTCGGTGTCGTCGGCGCGGCCGCGGGCGAGCATCCGCTCCACCACCACGTCCTCGTCGATGCCGAAGGACAGGACTCCGTCGAGTTGGGTGTCGAGGTCCTTCAGGATGGCCTCGAGTTCGCGTGCCTGCTCCACGCTGCGGGGGAAGCCGTCGAGCAGGAAGCCGTTGGCAGCGTCGGGCTCGGCGAGGCGGGCGCGCACCATGTTGTTGGTGATCTCGGCGGGCACGAGCTCACCGGCGTCGATGTACTTCTTGGCTTCGAGGCCGAGCGGGGTGCCCTGCCCGATGTTGGCCCGGAACAGATCCCCGGTGGAGATTGCGGGGACGCCGAGCTTCTCCGACAGGATGGCGGCCTGCGTGCCCTTGCCGGCACCGGGCGGACCGAGGAGTACAAGTCTCACTTGAGGAACCCTTCGTAGTTGCGCTGCATGAGTTGACTTTCGATCTGCTTGACAGTGTCCAGCGCGACACTGACGAGAATGAGCACCGCGGCGCCGCCGAAGATGCTGGTGGCGGTCTGGCTGCCCGAGAGGAAGAAGTTGGGCAGCGTCGCGATGAGACCCAGGTACAGCGAACCTGGAACCGTGATGCGGTTGAGGACGTAGCTGAGGTACTCGGCAGTGGGGCGTCCCGGCCGGATGCCGGGGATGAATCCGCCGTACTTCTTCATCTCGTCGGCCCGTTCCTCCGGGTTGAAGGTGATGGCGACGTAGAAGAAGACGAAGAAGACGATCAGCGAGAAGTAGATCGCGATGTAGACCGGGTTGTTCGGATTCACCAAGTACTCGTTGATGATCCGCTGCCACCAGCTCGGGTCGGTGGCCGAGGTGGCTCCGGTCAGCTGGGCGATGAGGTTCGGCAGGTACAGCAACGACGACGCGAAGATCACCGGGATGATGCCGGCCTGGTTGACCTTCAGCGGCAGGTAGGTCGAGGAACCGCCGTACATGCGCCGGCCCACCATGCGCTTGGCGTACTGCACCGGGATCCGGCGCTGGCCCTGCTCGACGAACACCACGCCGGTGATGACCACCAGCGCGACGACGAGGACGATGGCGAAGACCAGGCCACCGCGGGACTCGAGGATGGTGCGGCCCTCGGACGGCAGCCGCGAGGCGATGCCGGAGAAGATCAGGATCGACATGCCGTTGCCGACGCCGCGCTCGGTGATGAGCTCACCGAACCACATGACGAGCGCCGCACCGGCCGTCATGACCAGCACGATCACGACCATCCCGAAGATGCTGTCGTCGGCCAGGATCGGTTCGGTACAGCCCTGCAGCAGCTGACCACGGGCCGCGAGGGCGACGATGCCGGTGGACTGCAGCACGGCGAGCGCCACCGCGAGGTACCGCGTGTACTGCGTCATCTTGGCCTGGCCGGCCTGGCCCTCCTTGCGGAGTTCCTCGAATCGTGGAATGACCACCGTCAGCAGCTGGACGATGATGCTCGCGGTGATGAACGGCATGATGCCGATCGCGAACACCGACAGCTGCAGCAGCGCGCCACCGGAGAACAGATTGATCAGCGAGTAGATCCCGGCGGAGTCGCCGCCGCTGAGCTGATCGATGCAGGCGCGCACATTGCCGTAGTCGACGCCCGGAGACGGCAACGTCGCGCCGAGGCGGTACAGGGCCACCAACCCGAGCGCGACGAGGATCTTCCGCCTCAGGTCCGGGGTCCTGAGGGCCGAGACGAAGGCGGAAAGCAAAGATCCTCCTGGCAGGGCGAAACGGGAGACTGTGGATCGACGCGCGGGGTCCGACGGTCGACAACTCTTGAACTCTAGCAGCGCGCCCCGAACCGGTGCCGTGGCGCCGGGGTGGGGCGGCTCGCACGCGCGGCGGATGTGCTCCGCCGCGCGGCATGCGGTGGGGTGCGAACGCCGAACGGCCGCACTGCGGGACGTGCTGCAGTGCGGCCGTTCTCGAGCTGTGCGTCACGCACGAGCGAACCGGTCAGGCCAGTTCGGTCGCGGTGCCGCCGGCAGCGGCGATCTTCTCCTTGGCGGAACCGGAGAACTTGTTCGCGGTCACCTGCACGGCAACCGTGAGCTCGCCCTCGCCGAGGACCTTCACGAGCTGGTTCTTGCGAACCGCGCCCTTGGCGACGAGCTCGTCGACGCCGACCTGGCCACCCTCGGGGAACAGGCGGGCGATGTCGCCGACGTTGACGACCTGGTACTCGGTGCGGAAGGCGTTCTTGAAGCCCTTGAGCTTCGGCAGCCGCATGTGCAGCGGCATCTGGCCACCCTCGAAGGCCGCCGAGACGTTCTTGCGCGCCTTGGTGCCCTTCGTACCGCGACCGGCGGTCTTGCCCTTCGAACCCTCACCGCGGCCGACGCGGGTCTTGTCCGTCTTCGCGCCCGGGGCCGGGCGCAGGTGGTGCAGCTTGATGGTCACTTGGAGGCCTCCTCAGCAGTGACTTCCTCGACAACGACGAGGTGACGCACCACGTTGATCAAGCCGCGGTTCTGCGCGTTGTCCTCGCGGACCACGGACTGGCGGATCTTCCGCAGACCGAGGGTGCGCAGGCTGTCGCGCTGGTTCGACTTGGCGCCGATGGTGCTCTTGACCTGCGTGATCTTCAGCTCTGCCATTACTTCACGCTCCCAGCAGCCTGTGCCCGGGCGCGCAGCATACCCGCAGGTGCGACGTCCTCGAGGGGCAGACCGCGGCGAGCCGCGACTTCCTCGGGGCGCTGCAGCTGCTTGAGGGCGGCCACGGTGGCGTGCACGACGTTGATGGCGTTGTCGCTACCGAGCGACTTCGACAGGATGTCGTGGATGCCCGCGCATTCGAGCACGGCACGCACCGCGCCACCGGCGATCACACCGGTACCCGGCGAGGCCGGACGCAGCATGACGACACCTGCCGCGGCCTCACCCTGCACCGGGTGGGTGACGGTGGAGCCGATGAGCGGGACGCGGAAGAAGCCCTTGCGCGCTTCCTCGACACCCTTCTGGATGGCCGCGGGAACTTCCTTGGCCTTGCCGTAGCCGACGCCGACCAGGCCGTTGCCGTCGCCCACGATCACCAGCGCGGTGAAGCTGAAGCGACGGCCGCCCTTGACGACCTTCGACACACGGTTGATCGAGACGACACGCTCGATGTAGTTCGACTTCTCGGCGGCACCGCCGCCACGCGAGTCACGATCGCGGCGGTCGCGACCACCACGCTGGTCCCCGGTGTTGGGGCCATTCTGTCCGGCGGGGCCGTTGCCGCCGTCACGCCGCTGACGTCCCGGCATCAGGCGTTCCTTCCGTTCGAAGAGATGGTCATCAGAACTTCAACCCGCTTTCGCGAGCCGCGTCTGCGAGGGCCGCGATCCGGCCGCTGTAGGTGTGGCCGCCGCGGTCGAAGACCACAGCCTCCACGCCGGCAGCCTTGGCACGCTCGGCGAGCAGCTGACCGACCTTGGCGCCGCGCGCCTTCTTGTCGCCCTCGACCGCACGCACGTCCGGCTCGACGGTCGAGGCCGCCGCCAGGGTGGTGCCCGTCAGGTCGTCCACCAGCTGGGCGTGGATGTGGCGCGAGGACCGGTTCACGACGAGACGGGGACGCTCGGCGGTGCCGGCGACCTTCTTGCGCAGACGGAAGTGCCGACGCTGCTTCGACAGCCGACGCCGGGTGGACGCGTCCTTGCCGAGCGGAATCCGCTTGGCCTTCTGGTTCTCGGTCTGGCTCATGATCACTTACCCGTCTTTCCGACCTTGCGGCGCACCTGCTCGCCCTCGTAGCGGATGCCCTTGCCCTTGTACGGGTCGGACTTGCGCAGCCGGCGGATGTTGGCCGCGATCTGGCCGACCTTCTGCTTGTCGATGCCCGAGATCGAGAACTTCGTCGGCGACTCGACCGCGAACGTGATGCCCTCGGGGGCCTCGATCGGGACCGGGTGGCTGTAGCCGAGCGAGAACTCGAGGTCCTTGCCCTTGAGCGCGACGCGGTAACCGACGCCGTGGATCTCCATCTTCGTGGTGTACCCCTGGGTGACACCGTCGATGAGGTTCTGCACGAGGGTGCGCGACAGGCCGTGCAGCGCGCGGCTGCGGCGCTCGTCGTTCGGACGGCTCACGTTGAGCGCGCCGTCCTCACCCTTGGCGATGGTGATCGGCTCGGCGATGGTCAGCGAGAGGTTGCCCTTGGGGCCCTTCACTGCGACGTCCTGGCCGTCGATGGTCACCTCGACACCCGAGGGGACGGTGACCGGAAGCTTTCCAATACGCGACATTGTGGTGGCCTCCCTTACCAGACGTAGGCGAGGACTTCCCCGCCCACTCCCTGCTTGGCCGCCTGGCGATCGGTGAGCAGGCCGGAGGACGTGGAGATGATCGCCACGCCGAGGCCGCCCAGGACCTTGGGCAGGTTGGTGGATTTCGCGTACACGCGCAGGCCGGGCTTCGACACGCGGCGCACACCGGCGAGGCTGCGCTCACGGGAAGGGCCGTACTTGAGGTCGACGACGAGGGTCTTGCCCACCTCGGCATCCTCGGTGCGGAAGTCGGCGATGTAGCCCTCACGCTTGAGGATCTCGGCGATGTTCGCCTTGATCTTCGAGTGGGGAAGCTTCACCTCGTCGTGGTACGCCGTGTTGGCGTTGCGCAGACGCGTCAAGAAGTCTGCGATGGGGTCGGTCATGGTCATGGCTGACCTGTTCACCTTTCTCGTTGCGGTTCCCATGCAACACCGGCAGTGGTGACGAACGTGTCACCGGTGCGCCGGCCGTGGGCCTACGACGAACTTGGTTTCATGCGGACCGGACGCGGGTGCAACCGGTCCCTGACAGTAGTGACGGTGGGTGACCCTGCGGTCACCCACCGTTCACGTCACCAGGAGCTCTTGTGAACTCCGGGAAGCTCACCGCGGTGTGCCATCTCACGGAGGCAGATGCGGCAGAGGCCGAACTTGCGGAACACCGCGTGGGGGCGCCCGCAACGCTGGCAGCGGGTGTAGGCGCGCACCGCGAACTTCGGCTTCTTGTTGGCCTTGTTGACCAGTGCCTTCTTAGCCATGGGCTCAGTTCTCCTTGAACGGGAAGCCGAGGTGCTTCAGCAGGGCACGGCCTTCTTCGTTGTTGGTGGCGGTCGTGACGACGGTGATGTCCATGCCGCGCGGGCGGTCGATCTTGTCCACGTCGATCTCGTGGAACATCGACTGCTCGTTCAGGCCGAACGTGTAGTTGCCGTTGCCGTCGAACTGGTTGCCGTTGAGGCCACGGAAGTCCCGGATACGGGGCAGCGCGATGGAGACCAGGCGGTCCAGGAACTCCCACATGCGGTCGCCGCGCAGCGTGACGCGCGCACCGATCGGCATGCCCTCACGCAGCTTGAACTGCGCGATCGACTTGCGGGCCTTGCGGATCTCCGGCTTCTGGCCGGTGATCAGGGCCAGGTCGGCGACGGCGCCGTTGATCAGCTTCGCGTCGCGGGCGGCGTCACCGACACCCATGTTGACGACGACCTTCACGACGCCGGGGATCTGCATGACGTTCGCGTAGTCGAACTCCGCGTTCAGCGCGTCGCGGATCTCCTCGCGGTACCGGGTCTTCAGACGCGGTGTGGTCTTGTTCTCGGTGGTGGTCATGTCAGATGTCCTTCCCGTTCTTCCGGGAAATCCGAACGCGCTTGCCGGATTCCTCGTCGGTCCGGTAGCCCACCCGGGTGGGGTTGCCGTCCGAGTCGATGACAGCGACGTTGGAAACGTGGATCGGGGCCTCCTGCGTCACGATGCCCCCGGAGGAGGCGCCGCGCTCGTTGGCCGAGACCGCCGTGTGCTTCTTGATCCGGTTCACGCCCTCGACGAGGATCCGGTTCTCCTTCGGGTAGGCCGCGATGACCTTGCCCTTGGCACCCTTGTCCTTGCCCGAGATGACGAGCACGGTGTCGCCCTTGTGCACCTTCATCACAGCACCTCCGGAGCGAGCGAGACGATCTTCATGAACCGCTTGTCGCGCAGCTCACGGCCGACGGGGCCGAAGATGCGGGTGCCGCGCGGGTCGTTGTCACCCTTGATGATGACGGCGGCGTTCTCGTCGAACTTGATGTACGAGCCGTCCGGCCGGCGGCGCTCCTTGGAGGTGCGCACGACGACAGCCTTGACGACGTCACCACGCTTGACGTTGCCACCGGGGATCGCGTCCTTCACGGTGGCGACGATGATGTCACCGATACCGGCGTAGCGACGGGACGAGCCACCGAGAACGCGGATGCAGAGAATCTCCTTGGCACCCGTGTTGTCGGCGACGCGCAGTCGCGACTCCTGCTGGATCACTTACTTCTCCTTGACCTGGCTGAATTCGACAGATCCGGGTGCGTGCACCCTTCTTCTGTCTGCACGGCGGATTTCCGACCCGACGTGCACGGTCCGTACCCACGAAGGTGGGGCTGTCCCGGCGCTGCCTGAAGCAGGCCGCTCGAGACAACCCCACCATCGTACTGGGTCCCTTCGTCACCCCCGCGGCGGGGGGTGGAGGAGGCCTTACTTGGCCTTCTCGAGCACCTCGACCAGACGCCACCGCTTGGTCGCGGACAGCGGACGGGTCTCCATCAGCTGCACGCGGTCACCGACGCCGGCCACGCCGTTCTCGTCGTGCGCCTTCACCTTGGTGGTACGGCGGATGATCTTGCCGTACAGCGGGTGCTTCACCCGGTCCTCGAGCTCGACCACGATCGTCTTCTCCATCTTGTCGGAGACGACGTAGCCGATGCGGACCTTGCGGCTGGCGCGCTCTTCCTTCTGGGTCACTGCCTTTTCCTCACTCATGCCGCGTCACCCGCATCCGGGCCGGAGGCCAGGCCGAGCTCGCGCTCACGCAGCACCGTGTAGATGCGAGCGATCTCGTTGCGCACGACGCGCAGCCGGCGGTTGTTGTCCAGCTGGCCGGTGGCCATCTGGAAACGAAGGTTGAACAGCTCTTCCTTCGCTTCGCGGAGCTTGGTGACCAGCTCTTCCTCGGTCAGCTCGCGGAGCTCTGTGGCGGGGGTTCCGGTAGCCATCAGAACTGCTCCTCCCTCGTCACGATCCTGCACTTGCACGGGAGCTTGTGCATCGCGCGCCGAAGGGCCTCGCGGGCAATCTCCTCGTTCGGGTAGCTCATCTCGAACATCACCCGTCCGGGCTTGACGTTCGCGACCCACCACTCGGGCGAACCCTTACCGGAACCCATGCGGGTCTCGGCCGGCTTCTTGGTGAGGGGGCGATCCGGGAAGATGTTGATCCAGATCTTGCCGCCACGCTTGATGTGCCGGGTCATGGCGATACGAGCGGACTCGATCTGCCGGTTGGTGACGTAGGCCGGCTCGAGAGCCTGGATGCCGTAGTCACCGAAGGTCACCTGGGTCCCACCCTTGGCGGCACCCGAGCGGCTCGGGTGGTGCTGCTTGCGGTGCTTGACCCGCCGTGGGATCAACATGCGTCAGCCCTCCTGATTCTCGGTCGGAGCGGGTGCATCGGCGGAGGCGGCGCGGCCGGCGTCGGTGCTCGTCGCGGTGGTGCCCGAGGCACCGGAGCGGCGGGGACGGCTCGGACGCTCGCGACGGGGGCGGTCGGCCGGGGCGGCGGCCGCGGCGGCCAGCTCACGACGGCCACCGACGATGTCGCCCTTGTAGATCCAGACCTTCACGCCGATGCGACCGAAGGTGGTCTTCGCCTCGTACAGGCCGTAGTCGATGTCCGCGCGCAGCGTGTGCAGCGGGACCCGGCCTTCGCGGTAGAACTCCGAGCGGGACATCTCGGCGCCACCGAGGCGGCCCGAGCACTGCACCCGGATGCCCTTGACGTTGGGCTGGCGCATGGCCGACTGGATGGCCTTGCGCATGGCGCGACGGAACGCGACGCGGTTCGAGAGCTGCTCGGCGACGCCCTGCGCCACCAGCTGAGCCTCGGACTCGGCGTTCTTGACCTCGAGGATGTTCAGCTGAACCTGCTTGCCGGTCAGCTTCTCGAGCTCGGCGCGGATGCGATCGGCCTCGGCGCCGCGGCGGCCGATGACGATGCCCGGACGCGCGGTGTGGATGTCCACACGCACACGGTCGCGGGTGCGCTCGATCTCGACCTTGGCGATGCCGGCCCGCTCGAGGCCGGTGGCCAGGAACTTGCGGATCGCGACGTCTTCCTTCACGTACTCCGAGTACTGCTTGTCGGCGTACCAGCGCGACTTCCAGTCGGTGGTGATGCCCAGACGGAAGCCGTGCGGGTTGATCTTCTGGCCCACTACTGAGCTCCCTTCCGGCGGTTACGGTTTCCAGCAGACGCAGGCGCCTTGCTCTCGACGATCACGGTGATGTGGCTCGTCCGCTTGCGGATGCGGAATGCACGGCCCTGGGCGCGCGGCTGGAACCGCTTGAGGGTCGCGCCCTCGTCGACGTACGCCGTCGCGACGACAAGCGTGCTCGGGTCGAGGTCGAGGTTGTTCTGCGCGTTCGCGGCGGCGCTCGCGATCACCTTGGCGACCGGCTCGGCCGCGGCCTGCGGCGCGAACTTCAGGATCGACAGAGCCTCGTCCACGGACTTGCCCCGGACGATGTCGACGACGCGGCGCGCCTTCATCGGGGTCACGCGCACGTGGCGCGCAACAGCCCGAGCGCTGTTGTTGGTGGTTTCAGTGCTCATCGACGCTTGCTCTTCCGGTCGTCCTTGATGTGGCCCTTGAACGTACGGGTCGGCGCGAACTCGCCGAGCTTGTGGCCGACCATCGAGTCCGAGACGAACACCGGCACGTGCTTGCGACCGTCGTGGACGGCGAACGTGTGACCGATGAAGTCGGGCAGAATGGTGGAACGGCGCGACCAGGTCTTGATGACCTGCTTGGTGCCCTTTTCGTTCTGCGTATCGACCTTCGCCAGGAGGTGGTCGTCGACAAACGGGCCCTTCTTGAGGCTGCGTGGCATTCTCTAACTCCCTCCTTGACTAGCGCTTCTTGCCGGTACGGCGACGACGGACGATGAGCTTGTCGGACGCCTTGTTCTTGCGGGTGCGGCCCTCGGGCTTGCCCCACGGGCTGACCGGGTGGCGACCACCGGAGGTCTTGCCCTCACCACCGCCGTGCGGGTGGTCGACCGGGTTCATGACCACACCACGGACGGTCGGGCGCTTGCCCTTCCAGCGCATGCGGCCGGCCTTGCCCCAGTTGATGTTCGACTGCTCGGCGTTGCCGACCTCGCCGACGGTGGCGCGGCAGCGCACGTCGACGCGACGGATCTCACCGGAGGGCATACGCAGGGTGGCGTAGGTGCCTTCCTTGCCGAGCAGCTGGATGCTGGCGCCGGCGGAGCGGGCCATCTTGGCGCCGCCGCCCGGACGCAGTTCCACCGCATGGATGGTGGTACCGGTCGGGATGTTGCGCAGCGGCAGGTTGTTGCCCGGCTTGATGTCGGCCTGCGGGCCGGACTCGACCGGGGCGCCCTGCACCAGGCCCTTGGGGGCGATGATGTAGCGCTTCTCGCCGTCCACGTAGTGCAGCAGGGCGATGCGGGCGGTGCGGTTGGGGTCGTACTCGATGTGAGCGACCTTGGCCGGGATGCCGTCCTTGTCGTTGCGGCGGAAGTCGATCAGGCGGTAGGCACGCTTGTGTCCGCCACCCTTGTGGCGGGTGGTGATGCGGCCGTGCGCGTTGCGACCACCGCGGCCGTGCAGCGGGCGAACCAGCGACTTCTCGGGCGTCGAGCGGGTGATCTCGGCGAAGTCCGAGACACTCGCGCCGCGCCGACCCGGGGTTGTCGGCTTGTACTTACGAATTGCCATGAGTCTTCTCGTCCTCTATCTCTCGAGACCCGGTCGCCTACGCGACCGGCCCTCCGAAGATCTCGATGGGCTTGCTGTCGGCCGACAGGGTCACGAGCGCGCGCTTGGTGTCCTTGCGCTTGCCGTAACCGAACCGGGTCCGCTTGCGCTTGCCCTGACGGTTGGCGGTGTTGACGCTGGTCACCTTGACGCCGAAGACCTTCTCGACGGCAATCTTGATCTGCGTCTTGTTCGAGTCCGGGTGCACCAGGAAGGTGTAGGTGCCCTCCTCCATCAGCCCGTAGGACTTCTCGGAGATGACCGGAGCCAGCAGGATGTCGCGCGGATCCGCGATCGTGCTCACTTGCTCTCCTCCTTCTCTGCCTGGGCGGACTCGGCCGGCCCGTGGATGAACGTGTCGAGCGCCTCGACGCTGAACACGACGTCGTCGCTGTAGAGCACGTCGTAGGTGTTCAGCTGATCCGGGGCGATCGCGTGCACGTTCTGCAGGTTCTGCACGCTCTTCCACGCCGCGAGATCCTCACGGCCGACGACGAGGAGCAGGTTCCTGCGATCGGTCAGCTCCGCGAGGAAGGTGCGCGCGCCCTTGGTCGACGGCGTCTGTCCGGCCACGAGCTCGGTGATCACGTGGATGCGCTCGTTGCGGGCCCGGTCGGAGAGGGCACCGCGGAGGGCGGCGGCCTTCATCTTCTTGGGGGTGCGCTGGCTGTAGTCGCGCGGCTGCGGGCCGTGCACGGTGCCACCGCCGGCGAACTGCGGGGCGCGGGTCGAACCCTGGCGGGCGCGGCCGGTGCCCTTCTGGCGGTACGGCTTCCTGCCACCGCCGCGGACCTCGCCGCGGGTCTTGGTGGAGTGCGTGCCCTGGCGAGCCGCGGCGAGCTGCGCAACAACCACCTGGTGGAGCAGCGCGATGTTCGCGGGGGCGTCGAAGATCTCGGCGGGGAGATCGACGGTGCCGTTGGTCTGGCCGCCGGGGGCCTTGACGTCGAGCGTCAGCTTGGTTGCGGTTTCGGTGCTGGTCATGCCCGTGCACCACCCTTCACTGCGGTCTTGACGATCACGACGCCGCCCTTGCGGCCCGGGATCGCACCCTTGATCAGCAGCAGGCCGTTCTCGGCATCCACCTTGTGGACCGAGAGGTTCTGCGTCGTGATGCGGTCGCTACCCATGCGCCCGGACATGCGGGTTCCCTTGAACACGCGGCCCGGGGTGGCGCAGCCACCGATGGAGCCCGGACGACGGTGCACAGCCTGCGCACCGTGCGAGGCACCCTGGCCGGCGAAGCCGTGGCGCTTCATGGTGCCGGCGAAGCCCTTGCCCTTGGAGGTGCCGGTGACGTCGACGAATGCGCCGTCCTCGAAGACCTCGGCGGTCAGTTCCTGGCCGATCTCGAAGCCCTCGGTGTCGTCGACGCGAAGCTCGACGATGTGGCGACGAGGGGTGACGCCCGCCTTGGCGAACTGGCCGGCGACCGGCTTGGTGACCTTGCGCGGGTCGATCGCACCGTAGGCGAGCTGCACGGCGCTGTAGCCGTCGCGCTCCTCGGTGCGGATCTGGGTGACCACGTTCGGTCCGGCCTTGACGACGGTGACCGGAACGACCCGGTTGTTCTCGTCGAAGACCTGGGTCATGCCGAGCTTGGTGCCCAGGATTCCCTTGATCTGGTTAGTCATGTGTTGTCTCCGCTGCGTCTTCTACAAGCTCGCTGGTCTCGAAAGTCACTGAATGTTGACGTCGACGCTCGCCGGGAGGTCGATGCGCATGAGCGCGTCGACGGTCTTGGGCGTCGGGTCGAGGATGTCGATCAGCCGCTTGTGAGTCCGCATCTCGAAGTGCTCGCGCGAGTCCTTGTACTTGTGCGGCGAGCGGATGACGCAGTACACGTTCTTTTCGGTGGGCAACGGCACCGGGCCGACCACGCGGGCGCCCGTGCGGGTCACCGTCTCGACGATCTTGCGCGCAGATGCGTCGATCGCCTCATGGTCATAGGCCTTGAGCCTGATGCGGATCTTTTGTCCCGCCACGCTTAGTGTCCTTTTCTTGCCGCGTTTCGTAGTACCCGAACGAGTCGGGAACCACCTCGTCTGCACAGTTCCGCCCGAACGGCGACGGCGAACAGCACTCTTCACACTTCGTGACCGGGCGCACCCGATCCGCATGCCGCTGTTCATCTGTCATTGTTCTCCGGCACACGCGGTCGGGCGTGTCGCCCTACTGCTCGCTCCGCAGCGTCGAACCAACGCCCGACACCACGGATCGACCTGCCGGATGCACCCGTACGGGTACAGGGAGGTACTGCTTCCGTCTTGCATGTGGCCGCGACCAGGCCGTCAGGCTCGATCCGCGACTGTCACTCGATCTCGTTCCGAGCCGCGGAAAACCGTGACCCGGTCAAGGCAACCCGACCAGTATGCAGGACCCGGTCGGCATTCTCAACTTCACCCCGGTCCCGCGGCCGTCACAACCCTCCGGTCGACAGGGTCGCGGGCGTCCGCACGGGCGCCGCCGCCCCGAGGGTGTTGGTCGGATCGGGACCCGGCCCCGGCGCCGCCGGCATGACCACCGGCAGCTCCCGTGGCGCCGGCTCCACGGGCGGCACGTCGCGCCACACCGGCAACGCCTCCTGTAGTGCCAGCCCCACCGAGATCACCTCGGCCTCCTGCCAGGGCAGCGCGCCCAGCTGGACACCGAACGGCAGCCCGGTCACCGCCGAGCGGCCGACCGGGAACGAAACGGCAGGGGCGCCGGTGTAATTGGCCCACTGGACGTCGCCGGCCACCCCGGACAGCACGCTGAGGCCCGCGAACGCGTCGCGGGGACAGCCGTCGTCGAGCGCGCCCGGCAACGCGATCACGTCGAGATCGTGGTCCCGGAACATGGCGTTGTACTGGTGCTGGTAGCGCAGCCGGTCGCGCTCGAGCCCGAAGTAGTCGGCCACCGGCAGCGCGAGGGACGCCACCGCCGCGCTCACGAGCGGCGCGAGATCGATGCGGTAGTCGCCGAGCCGGTCCACGAACTGCCGGTGGTAGGCCCCCATCTCCGCCGTGTCGCCGGCCAGGAGCGAATCCGGTGGGTCGGGCATCGACACCGGTACGGTTTCGGCGCCCAGCGCACGCGCCGTCGCGAGGAACTCGTCGAACAGGCGCCGCAGCTCCGGGGCCAGCCGGTCGGTCGCGCCGTGCGGCAGGCCGATACGGACGCCCGTGAGCGGCGCGGCCCCGGCGGGCGGCACCAGCGGGTAGCCGCCCTCGGGCACGCCCGGACCGCCGGCCGTCACGGGATCGTCCGCCTCCGCGCCGGCGAGGACACTCAGCAGCAGCGAGGCGTCCGCGAGGCTGTGCCCGATGGGGCCGGGGTGGTCCCGGGTCCAGGTGAGCGGGATCATCCCGTGCGAGGTGATCCGCCCGTACGTGGGTTTGATCGCCGAGACGCCGCACGAGCTGGCCGGCAGCCGCAGCGAGCCGCCGGTGTCGCTGCCGACCGACAGGGGGACGAACCGGGCCGCCACCGCGGCGGCGCTGCCGCCCGACGAGCCGCCCGGGGAGTACTGCGGGTTCCACGGGTTGGCCACCTGCGGGGTGACCACGCCGATCGCGAACTCGTCGGTGTGCACGTGACCGAGCAGGACCGCCCCGGCCTCCTGCAGCCGGCGCCACACCCCCGAATCCCCCGCGGCCACATTGTCCCGCAGCACGTTGCTCGAGGCGGTGAGCGGGAGCCCGCCCACCGCGAAGAGGTCCTTGAGCGCGATCGGCAGCCCGCACACCGGGGGGATCGGCGTTCCCGAGGCCCGGCCGGCCGCGGTGAGCCGGTCGGCCGCCGCGTCGGCCGCGGCGTACGCGAGTTCCGGGTAGAGGTGGATCCACGCCCCGACACCGCCGTCGTGTGCCCGGCTGCGGCGCAGGCACGCGTCGAGGAGTTCGCGCGGGTGCAGCAGGCCGGCCTGCAGCAGGCTCGCCGCTTCGACCGCGCTCAGCAGGGCCGGATCGGTGGCCGGGACGGTCCCCGGATCGGGCAGCCGAGCCGCCGGCCGGGCGCCCGCGCGCGCAGGGTGCATCACGCCGAGCCCGACGACGCCACCGGCCATGGTTCCGAGAAAACGACGTCGTGACGTTTCGAAACTCACCGGTCCGACCATAACGGCGGGTCGCGGAGTCCGCAGCGCACGCGCATCCCGCGCCCCTCCCCCACGGCGCACGACCCGTGCGGAATAATCCGTCGAACGGAAGCGACCCGCGCCCCGGAACGCGGGACTGAAGGAGTGCCGAATGACATCCTCTGCCCAGTCCCGGTCGCCCGGGTCCCGGCCGCTGCGCCGCAGGCCCCAGCTGTCCGACGACGTGGCGGTGCACGTCCGCAATCTCATCATGTCGGGTGGGGTCCGGCCCGGCGACTTCATCCGGCTGGACGAGACCGCGGCCGAGCTCGGCGTGAGCGTCACCCCGGTGCGTGAGGCTTTGCTCACACTGCGTGGCGAGGGACTCGTGGAGCTCGTTCCGCACCGCGGCTATGTCGTGGCTCCGTTGAGCCGGGGCGACATCGACGACCTGTTCTGGCTGCAGGGGCAGATCGCCGAGGAGCTGGCGCGACGGGCGGCCGCGGTGATCACGCCGGACACCGTGGCCGAACTGGCGGACCTCAACGAACGCCTGGCCGAAGCGGTGCGCAGCGGGGACGGGGCGCGGATCGAGGACCTCGAGTTCGCCTTCCACCGCACGCTCAACCGCGCGACCGGCGCGCGCAAGCTGTCGTGGTTCCTGCTCAACGCCACGCGCTACACGCCGGTGCACTTCTACTCGTCCGACCCCGACTGGGGCGCCGCCGCGGTGGCGTCGCACAAGCGCCTCGTGGACGCGCTGCGCCGCGGGGACGGCGATTCCGCAGGCCGGGAGACCCGCCGGCACTTCACCGACGGGGCCGGCCGGCTGGTCCGGCACCTCGACGAGATCGGCGTCTGGAGCTGACGGACGCACGTCCCGGCACTCGCGGAAGGCCGGGGCCGCAGGCACCGGCCGGTAACATCGCGGCGTGACGGCGGGATCTACTCGTCGACGGGTCCGCAAGCGGCCGACCGAGAGTTCCACGGCGGAGAGTGATGCTGAGATACCACGACGAAGCGGTCCTCGTCGACGACCTGCACAAGTCGTTCGGGGACGTCCATGCCCTCAAGGGCATCACCTTCTCCGCCCCACGAGGCTCGGTCCTCGGCATTCTCGGGCCCAACGGCGCCGGTAAGACGACGACGGTGAAGATCCTGTCCACGCTGCTGCGCCCCACCGGCGGGCGCGCGGTGATCGCCGGGCACGACGTGGTCGGCGACCCCGCCGCCGTGCGCCGCTCGATCATGATGACCGGGCAGTACGCCGCTCTCGACGAGACCCTGTCCGGTCGGGAGAACCTGATCCTGTTCGGCCGTCTGATGGGCCTCGACCGCGCGGCCGCGCGCCAGCGCGCCGACGAGCTGCTCCGCGAATTCGATCTGGTCGACGCCGGTAAGCGGGCGGTGCGGCACTACTCCGGCGGCATGCGCCGGCGCGTCGACATCGCATGCGGGCTCGTCGTGCGCCCCGAGGTCGTCTTCCTCGACGAGCCGACCACCGGTCTCGATCCGCGCAGCCGGCAGGGCGTCTGGTCCCTGGTGGGTGCGCTCAAGAAGCAGGGCATCACGGTGCTGCTGACGACGCAGTACCTCGAGGAGGCCGACCTGCTCAGCGACAACATCATCGTCATCGACCGGGGCACCGTGGTGGCGGAGGGGACGGCCAACGAGCTCAAGGCCTCCACCGGAGGCAGCTACTGCGAGATCGTCCCGGTCGACCCGAATGCGCTGCCGTGGGTGGTGCACGCCCTCGGCAACCTCGTCCCGCCCGACGTGCGCGCCGAGCTGGCCACCGCGGGCAGCAACGACCGCGTCTCGATTCCGGCGCCGCACGGCCCGGCGACGCTCGCCGAGGCGCTGCGCCGGCTCGCCCCCACCCGGATCGAGCTGGCCGACATCGGCCTGCGCCGGCCCTCCCTCGACGATGTGTTCCTCAGCCTGACCGGGCACTCGGCCGGCGCCGACACAACGTCCGCGACGACGGGAGAGCCCGCGTGACCGTCCACACGAAGAGCATCAGCGCCCAGCGGGTACGGCACGACGCGAACATCTCGCTGCCGGAGAAGCGGGTGGGTTCGCACCGGCGGGCCGACCCGACGGTGCTCAACCAGTGGAGCGCGCTCACGATGCGCACGGTCCGCACCATGGCGCGGTACGGCGAACTCGTCGTCGCGGCGATCACCCCGGTGGTGTTCGGCCTGGGCTTCTACCTGCCGCTGAAGTTCGTGATGTCGTTGCAGGGCATCGACTACGCGCAGTACCTGATGCCGATCATCGTCCTGCAGGCGATGGCGTTCACGGCCATTTCCGCGGCGCAGCTGTCCTCGGGTGAGGCGATGACGGGACTGACGACGCGGTTGCAGACCATGCCCGTGTTCAGCGCGGTCCCGCTGATCTCGCGAATGTCGAGCGCGATGCTGCGGTCCGTCGTGTCCCTGGCGGGGGCGCTCCTGTTCGGCTACGCCATCGGCTTCCGGTTCTCGGCGGGATTCGCACAGGCGGTCCTGTTCTGCGTCACCGCCCTGGCCATCAGCCTCGTCCTGTCGCTGGGCGCCGACGCGATCGGCACGCTGTCGAAGAGTCCCGAGGCCACCGCGCAGGCCCTGACGCTGCCGCAGCTGATTCTCGGCATGCTGTCGTGCGGCTTCGTCCCGGAGGAGGGCTTCCCCGAGTGGATCCGGCCGTTCGTGCGCAACCAGCCGATCTCGCAGTTCTCGTTCGCCATGCAGGACATGGCCGAAGGCGGCGTCACGTGGTCGGTCCTGTTCCCCACCGTGGCCTGGTGCGCGGGTCTCGCGCTGGTGTTCGCCCCGCTCGCCGTGTGGGCCAGCACGAGGCGGGGGTGAGCGGCAGATGAACGGACCTCCCGACATCCGTCCCGTCGACGCGAACGGCGCCGCCTTCACCTTCCCGCCGCCCGAGCACGCTCGTCCGGAGCGATCGTGGGGCGCCCTGTGGGAGCACAGCCGCATCCAGTGCCAGCGGCTGCTGTTGCGCTGGGCGCGCGATCCCGCAACGATGATCCAGGCGCTGGTCTACCCGGCGCTCACCCTGCTCATGTTCCGGGTCGTCCTGGGCAACACGGTCACCGCCGCCACCGGACAGCCCGCGATCTACGGCACGGTCCCGATGATCATCCTGGTCGGTGCCATGTTCGGGTCGGTGGTCAGCGCCGTCGGCCTGCGCACGGAGCGGCAGAGCGGCCTGCTCGGCCGCTTCTACACCCTGCCGATCCACCGGGCGGCCGGGCTGCTGGGCCGCATGCTCGCCGAGGCCGTCCGCGTGCTCGCCACGACCCTCATCATCCTGGCGGCCGGCGTCGGCCTGGGCTTCCGCTTCACCCAGGGTCTCGCCGCCGGACTCGCGATCCTCGTCATCCCCGTTCTCTTCGGCATCGGGTTCGCCCTGATGGTGACGGTCCTGGCCACCATGTCGAGCAAGCTGCCCCTCGTGGAACTGGTGTCGATCGCGTGCACCCTGCTGATGTTCTTCAACTCCGGGTTCGTGCCGGTCATGGCCTATCCGAGGTGGCTGCAGCCGGTCGTGGAGAACCAGCCCATGTCGTGTGCGATCGACACGATGAAGGCCCTGGCGATGGGCGGTCCGCTCGCGGAACCGCTGATCAAGACGCTGATGTGGTCGGCCCTCATGATCGCGGTCTTCACGGTTCCGGCGATCCGGGGCTACCGGCGTGCAGCCGAGGAGGGCTGACCTCGGCGACCCCGAACGGCCGTCCCCGGCTGTTATCCTGTCCGCCGACCCGCGGCCGCACAACGGCTGCTGCAGCCACGGCACTGTCACCGCAGTGCGGCCCCTCGGAGGAATGCCGATGAAGTATGCCCGCCGGATCACCGTCGCCGTGATGGCCGCCGCCCTGACCGCCGCCGGGCCGGCGCTGCCCACGGCCGCCGCGGACACCACCGACGCCGCCTCGTTGCCGGCGCTGCTCGAATCGATGGGGCCGAGCCCCGCGGGGGCGAACAACCTCGACTGCGTGCCCTCCCCCGAACATCCCCGGCCGGTGGTTCTCGTGCACGGCACGAGAATGGACATGACCAGCTCGTGGGCCGTGGCGGCCCCGCAGCTCGCCGACCTCGGCTACTGCGTCTATGCCCTGAACTACGGGGGCATCCGCTCGCTCGTCGACCCCGACCTCATGATCTGGGGCGTCGGGAGCATCGAGGAATCCGCGAAGCAGCTCGGCGAGTTCGTCGATGCGGTGCGCGCTCACACCGGGGCCGACCGGGTCGATCTCGTGGGCCACTCGCAGGGTGGACCGGTCTCCCGCCAGTACCTGCGGTTCGAGGGCGGCGCGGACCCGGCGGACCCGGCCCGCAACGAGGTCGACAAGCTGGTGATGCTGGGCGCGACCAACCACGGCACCACCTTCAACGGGCTGCAGCAGCTGTATTCCCTGTTCGCCCGCCTGGGGCTGGCCAACCAGGAATGGGCCACCGAGCGCGTCGCGCAGATGGTGTTCGGTATCGCCGGTCGTCAGCAGCTGATCGGATCGCGCGTGCTGGCCCGGCTCAACTCCGGAACCGAGGCCCTGCCGGGGATCGACTACACGTCGATCGCCACCCGTCAGGACACTGTGGCCACACCGCCGGAGAATGCGTTCCTGCAACCGGGCGCGGACAGCGTGGTGCACAACGTGTGGGTCGAGGACGTGTGTCCGACCAGCCCGGCCGATCACCTCGCCCTCCTGCAACTTCCGGAATCGCTGCACCTGGTGAAGTCGGCTCTCGATCCGCAGTACGCCGAGACCGTGCCCGCGCCCTGCACGGCGCCGCCCGCCGGCTGACACCCGCAGGTCCGGGCATGCGAACGGCCCCTCCCGGCGGGAGGGGCCGTTCGCATGATCACGGTGTGGCCCGAGGGCCGGGTGTCAGACCCCGAGGGCCCGCTGCAGCACCGGCCACGAGTCCTTCAGGTCGTCCTGCCAGTAGCCCCACGAGTGGGTTCCGGTGTCGCGGAAGTTGTAGGTGGCGGGGATGCCCAGGGCATCGAGCCGGTTCTTCAGATTGTGGGTGCAGTAGTTAGTGGCTGCCTCGATGACGCCACCGACGACGATCTGGTTCGCCAGGACTCCGGCGTCCCCGTCGATCTCCGGTCCGGTCAGCGTGTCGTACGGACCGGGCAGACCGCTGCCGTTGGAGATGTACATCTCGAGCCCGCGCAACTTGTCGGCGTTGACGTAGGGGTCCTTCTCCGCCCACGTCGGGTCGTTCGTCGGTCCCCACATGTTCTCGGTGTCGCCGCTGCCCCACGTCTCGACCGTGGTCTTGACGAACTGCTGGCCGATCGGGTCGGACGTCTGCGCGCAACCGCTGTAGGCGGCGACACCCCGGTACAGTCCCGGCGCGGCGAGGGGCAGCTGGAACACCGAGGTGCCCGAGGTGGAGATGCCCGCGACCGCGTTGACGCCGGTGGTGCCGAGCGCACCGTCGACCAGCGGCGGGATCTCCTTGGTCAGGAAGGTCTCCCACTTGTTCACGCCGAGCTTGGGATCGGGGTTCTTCCAGTCGGTGTAGTAGCTGAACATGCCGCCGACGGGCGAGACGACGTTGACGTGCTTGTCCTTGAAGAACGCGATCGCATCGGTACGTCCCCGCCAGGTGGCCATGTCCTCGCCGCCGCCGGCACCGTTGAGCAGGTACAGCGTCGGCGCGGGCTTGCTGGTGTCGGCCGGGCGCCACACGTCCAGCAGGATCTCCTCGTCCATGGACGCCGAGTAGACCCAGACGAGCAGCTGCTGCTCCCCGTAGTTCTCGATCTTGGTGATGTACGACCCGTTCTCGGACGTGACGGCCGTGATGGGCTGCAGGGTGTCGGCCACCGGGTCGGCCGAGGCGAACGAGGCACCCGTGAACAGCGGCAGCGCGAGTACCGCCGCCGAGATCGCGGCTGTTCCCAGCCTCCGAGCGCGGCTCCGCGACTCGACAACACTCATTCCGTCAACCTCCTCAGGCCCGGCAGGCGGGCGTCCCCAAGCCCCGGCGAACCGGGGTGCGCCCTGCGGCGCAGCATGTACTGAATCGACAGCACGCGGACGAACGTTACCTTGCGGACGGCGGGCCAGAAACCTCACTGTTCACATCCGTCACATCGATCGCGTCACGATCCAACGCCGGCACGATCACGTCGAGGGCGGGGGGATCCATCATCGCGCCGTGCGCGCCGGGCACGAACCGGTTCCGGACCCGGCCGGACACGTACGGGGCCCACAGGCCTGCCGCGTCCGCCTCCGTCGGGTGCTCGTCCCGCGCGCTGAAGAAGTCGACGTCGCCGGCGAAGAGCCCCGGTTCGTGCCGGTTGATCAGCTCCGGGGAGAGCACCGCCGCGGCGAAGATGCGCTGCACCCGCGGCGCGTCGAGTTCGATCAGCTCCCGCGGCACCGCGGCGGCCACAGCGTTCGCCGCCTCCGCCGGCAAACCGTCGCGCAGCGCGTCCGGATCCGCGTCCACTCCGAGACTGCGGAGATTCTCGGCGAACTCGGCGCCGAAGCGGTCCGTGTCGATCCGCGGGACGCAGTCGAGCATCGCGAGGTGCTCGACCCGGGCGCCGCGGGCCTGCAACTCCACCGCCACCGCGTGGGCGAGCACCCCACCGAGCGACCAGCCGGCCAACCGGTACGGCCCCTCGGGACGGACCCGCGCGATCTCGTCGGCGTATCGCCGCGCGAGCGCCTCGATCGACGCCGGGACGAATCCCGGGTCCGCGAGCGCCGGCGTCTGCAGCCCGAAGACCGGCCGGCCGGGAGCGAGCCGCGCGGCCAGGGGCGCATAGGGCCAGGCCAGGCCGATCATCGGATGGATACAGAACAGCGGGGTCACGTCGGGCTCGCCGACGCGCAACGGCAGGACCACGGCGAGCGCCGCGTCCCCGCCGGCGTCGTCGCCCCCGATCCGTGAGACGAACGACTCCACCGTCGGCGCCGCGAGCAACCACGGCACCCGCACCTCCACCCCGAGCGCGTCCCGCAGGCGCGCGACGACCTGCGTCGCCACCAGGGAGTTGCCACCGAGTTCGAAGAAGTCGTCGTCGAGCCCGACCCGGTCGAGGCCGAGCACCTCGGCGAACATGCCCGCGACGACCCGCTGCGCATCGGTCTCCGGGGCCCGGTACGGCCGCGTGGCCGTGTCCGGTTCCGGCAACGCATCACGGTCGAGCTTGCCCACCGGCGTGAGCGGTACCTCGTCGAGGGCAACGATCGCCGACGGCACCATGTGTCCCGGCAGCGCCCTCGCCGCCGAGGCCAGCAACGCGGCGGTGTCGACGGTCGCCGACGGCCGCGACGTCACGTACGAGACCAACCGCACGACGCCCGCCCCCGAGGTCCGTCCGACGGTGACGGCGAAGTCGACCGACGGATCGCGGCGGAGCACGGCGTCGATCTCCCCGAGTTCGATCCGGAAGCCGCGGACCTTCACCTGGAAGTCCGACCGGCCCACGTACTCGATCTCGCCCGCCTCGGTCCATCGCACGATGTCGCCGGTGCGGTAGAGGCGGCTGCCGGTGCCGTACGGATCGGCGACGAACCGGGACGCGGTCAGCGCCGGCCGGGCGTGGTAGCCCCGCGCCAGCTGGACGCCGGACAGATACAGCTCGCCCGCCACCCCGACCGGCACGGGCCGGAGCCGGTCGTCGAGGACGAGCGAGCGCGTGCCCCGGAGCGGCCCGCCGATGGTGAGTGGCCCGCCGGGGGTCAGCGGATCGCTGATGTTGGTCATGACGGTGGTCTCGGTGGGCCCGTATCCGTTGTGGAACGCCCGGCCCGGCGCCCATCGCGCGACGAGCTCCGGTGGGCAGGCCTCACCACCGACCACGACGGTCCGCAGGTCGTCGAGGCCCTCGGGATCGACCGACGCCAGTGCCGCGGGCGTCACGAATGCGTGGGTGACGCGTTCGTCCCGCAGCAGTTCCGCCAGGTCCGCGCCGCCGTAGACGGTAGGCGGTGCGATCACCAGCGTGGCCCCGGGCGCGACCGCGAGCAGCAGTTCGAGCACCGAGGCGTCGAAGCTCGGCGACGCGAAGTGCAGCGCCCGGGTGTCCGGTCCGAGTCCGTAACGATCGCGCTGTTCGGCGGCGAAGTTGGCCAGACCGGTGTGGGTGACGACCACGCCCTTCGGCAGCCCGGTCGAGCCGGAGGTGTAGATGACGTAGGCGGGGTTGTCCACATGCAGCGGACGCGCCCGGTCACGGTCCGTCACCGGCGCGGGCGACAGCGCGGCGAGTTCGGACTCGACCTCCTCGTCGTCGAGCACCACCCACGGGATCGTGTCGGGCAGGCCGGTGCGTTCGGCGACGACCGTCAGTCCTGCCCGCGCCCCCGAGTCGGTGACCATGTGCACGACCCGGTCGACCGGGTAGCCGGGATCGACCGGCACGTACGCGGCGCCGGTCTTCGCGACCGCCCACACCGAGATCACGGACTCGAAGGACCGGGTCAGCCCCACGGCCACGACGTCCTCGGGCCCGACGCCGCGGGCGATGAGCAGACGCGCGAGCCGCGACGAGCGGGCGTCGAGGTCGGCGTAGGTCAGCTCGCGACCCCGGTACGACAGCGCGGTGGACTGCGGGTCGCGGGTGGCGGCCGCGGCCAGCAGGTCGGCCAGGGGCACGGCCGGTTCCGCCGGGCGCCCGGTCCGTCGGACGAGATCGTCGCGCTCGGTGTCGCCCAGGATCTCGAGCCGCCCGGTCGTGCCGGCCGTCCCGGCGACGAGGCCGCCGAGCACCCGGAGGTAGCGCTGCGCGAGGTTCTGCACGGCGGAGGCCGTGAAGGCGTCCCGGCGGTACTTGAACCCGAAGGCCAGCGACTCCTCGGCCGTGGCCACCACCGTGAGCGGATAGTGGGTCGCGTCCCGGGTGTTCACGCCGGCGACGGTCATGCCGTCGATCGAGCTGGCCTGTTCGAGGCCGCTCCGGTCGATCGGATAGGACTCGTACACGAGCAGGGTGTCGAACAACGCGCCGGTCCCCGCGAGCTGCTGGATCTCCGCCAGCCCGATGTGGTGGTGGTCGAGCAGGTCGGCCTGCTCGGCCTGCAGGGCACGCAGCGTCGCGTCGACCGCCATGTCCGGGTCGAGGCGGACGCGCACCGGAATCGTGTTGATGAACAACCCGACCATCGACTCGACACCCTCGAGCCCGCCGGGCCGGCCGGAGACGGTGGTTCCGAACACCACGTCGTCGCGGCCGGTGGAGCGGGCCACCAGCACGGCCCAGGCCGCTTGGAGAACGGTGTTGACGGTGACGCCGAGCCGGCTCGCGTATTCGGTCAGCGCGGCGGTGGTGCAGGCGTCGATCGCGACGCGGTGCTCCGCGCCGCCCACGGCTCCCGCCTCACCGTCACCGAGCACCTCGGCGAGCATGGCCGGCTCCTCGAGGCCGGCCAGCGCGTCCGCCCAGGCCCGGCGGGACCGGTCGTGGTCACGCGCGGCCAACCACTCCAGGTAGGTGCGATACGCGGGCACCCGCGGCAGGATCGTCGCATCGGCGTCGGTCGCATAGAGGGTGAGCAGGTCCTTCAGCAGCAGCGGCATCGACCACCCGTCGAGCAGGATGTGGTGGCTGCTGACGGCCAGCGTCCACGCGTCCGGGGCGGTGCGCACGACGAGGAAACGGATCAGCGGCGGTGCGGCCATGTCGAACGGGACGTCCTGGTCCGCCCGCACCATCGTCTCCAGGTCGGAGCCGTCCACGCCGACGGCGTCGACCTCGCGCCACGGCAGGGAGACGTCGTCGAGTACCAGCTGTACCGGCTCGCCGGACTCGCCGGCGACGAACGCCGTGCGCAGGTTGGGATGCCGCTCGAGCAGTGCCTCCGCCGCCCGGCGCAGCCGGGCCACGTCGACCCGGCCCGCGAGGTGGAGCAGCACCTGGGTGGTGTAGACGTCGGGCCGGCCGTCGGCGAGCATCGCGTGGAAGAGCAGACCGGACTGCAGCGGGGCGAGCGGCCACACGTCGACCAGGGCGGGGTACCGCGTCTCCCACGTGTCGAGGTCGCTCTGGCCGACGTGCACGAGGGGGACGTCGGACGGCGTCAGGCCGCCCGCGTCGGGTCGGGCGGCGTGGGCGGCGAGCGCCTCCAGGGCGCGCACCCACAGCTGCGCGAGTTCCTCGACGTCGCCGCGGTCGAGCAGACCGCTCGCGTATCCGAAGTTCGCGCCGAGCCGGCCGCCGATCACGACGGCGTTGATGTCGACCGTGGCCATCGCGGGCGCGTCGGCGTCGTCGCGACCCGACAGGTCGCCGAGGTCCCCGGCGGGCAGCCAGCCGAGACCGGCCGCGCCCTCGGGGATCTCGCCGGCGTCGATCCGGCCGAGGTAGTTGAAGCTGATCTGCCCGGACGGCAGCGCCCGCAGCACGGGGCCGGCGGCCGGATCGAGATAGCGCAGCAGCCCGTAGCCGATGCCCTTGTCCGGAACGGCGCGCAGGTCTTCCTTGACGGCCTTGATCGCGGCGCCCGCGGCGCGGCCCCCGGCGAACGCGTCGTCGAGATCCACCCCGGACAGGTCGAGCCGGACCGGGTAGATGGTGGTGAACCAGCCGACGGTGCGGCCGAGGTCCGCGCCGGGGACGACCTCCTCCTCGCGGCCGTGCCCCTCGAGCCGGACCAGCGCCGACGGCTCGGCGACGCCCCGGTCGCGGCGCCACCGGGCGACGGCGAGTGCCAGCGCGGCGAGCAGTGCGTCGTTGACGCCTCCGTGGAACCGTGCGGGCAACGTCGTCAGCAACGCGTCGGTCGTCGCGGGATCGACCTGGATCCGCACCTTTTCCACCGTGGAAGCGAGGTCGACGGTGGGATCGAAGGGGCGCGCGCCGAGCATCGGATCGGGCCCGTCGACGATCGAGCGCCACAGCCCGAGTTCGGCCGAACGGGCCGGGACCGCGGTCTCGGCGAGGGCGTGCGCCCAGCGCCGGAACGACGTGCCGACCGGCTGGAGCTCCGGAGGTGCACCGTTCGACAGCTGCGCCCACGCCGTGACGAGGTCCGGGACGAGGATGCGCCAGGAGACGCCGTCGACGACGAGGTGGTGCGCGACGACGACGAGCCGCCCGGTGCGCGCCGCGCCCGGGTCGAGCCACACGAACTGCAGCACGACGCCCTCGGCCGGCCGCAGCCGCGACTCGGCCTCGTCGAGTGCCCGCGCGGCGAGGTCGGCGAGCGCCTGTTCGTCCGTCCCGGCCGCGACCTCGACGCGGGCGACGAGCGCGTCGACGTCGACGCTGCCCGGCGGCGTGGTCGACAGCTCCCAGTCACCGGAGTCGTTGCGGCGCAGCCGGGCCCGGAGCATGTCGTGGCGGTCGACGACGGCCGTGAGGGTTCCCACGACGCCGTCGCGGTCGATGCCGGCCGGCAGTTCCAGCGCGAGCGTCTGGGTGTAGCGATCGAATCGGCCGCCGCGTTCGACCATGAACCGGACGATCGGCGTCAACGGCATGTCGCCGACGCCGCCGCCGGGAAGCTCGGCCAGTGCGGGTGCCGCCGCCTCCGCACCGACGCGCGCGACCTCGGCGAGCCCGGCCACGGTCTTGCGTTCGAACACGTCGCGGGGGGTGAAGACCACACCGCGGGCCTTCGCCCGCGACACCAGCTGGATCGAGACGATGCTGTCGCCGCCGAGCGCGAAGAACGAGTCGTCGGCGCCGATCCGCTCCGCTCCCAGGACCTCCGCGAAGACCGCCGCGATCGCGACCTCGGTGGGGGTGCCGGGCGCACGGAACTTCTTGTCGCCCTTGAATATCGGGGCGGGGAGAGCCTTGCGGTCGAGCTTGCCGTTCGCGGTCAGCGGCAGCGTCTCGAGCACCACGATCGCGTCGGGAACCATGTATCCGGTGAGGAACCGGGCCACCGAGTCCAGGACCGTCGCGGGCTCGAGGTCGTGGCCCGCGCGCGGCACCACGTAGCCGACGAGGCGGTCACCGGTGCGTTCGTCGGTGCGCACGACCGCGACGGCCTGCGCCACACCGTCGACGCCGGTGAGAGCGGCCTCGATCTCCCCGAGTTCGATGCGGAAGCCGCGCAACTGGACCTGGGAGTCGCTGCGCCCGGCGTACTCGAGCTGCCCTCGCGCGTTCCAGCGGGCGATGTCGCCCGTCCGGTACATGCGGGTGCCGGGCGCGCCGAACGGGTCGGCGACGAACCGGCCGGAGGTGAGGTCGGCGCGTCCCAGGTAGCCGCGGGTGAGCTGCGCTCCGCGCACGTACATCTCCCCCGGCACGCCGACGGGAACGGGCTGCAGCCGCGCGTCGAGGACGTAGATGCCCAGCCCGGGGATGCCGCGGCCGATCACGCTCGCGGCGAGTCCCGCGTCGGCCGCGGCGAGCGGCAGGTGCGAGACGTGCACGGTGGTCTCGGTGATGCCGTACATGTTGACCAGACGCGGCGCGTCCTCGGCGTGCCGGGCGTACCAGCCGGCGAGCCGCCGCAGATCGAGCGCCTCACCACCGAAGATCACGTACCGCAGTGCCGGAAGGCCCGTCTCGCCGCCGCCGTGTTCCGCGGCCGCGCGGTCCGCCTCGGCGAGCTGGTAGAACGCCGACGGGGTCTGGTTGAGCACCGTCACCCGTTCCCGGGCCAGCAGGGCGCGGAAGTCCTCGGGCGAGCGCGAGGTGTAGTGGTCGACGACGACGAGCCGGCCACCGTAGAGCAGCGGTCCCCACAGTTCCCACACGGAGAAGTCGAACGCGTAGGAGTGGAACATCGTCCACACGTCCCGCTCGTCGAACTCGAAGGCGGGCCACGTGTTCTCGAACAGTTCGAGGACCGTCCGGTGCGGAACCTGCACGCCCTTGGGACGGCCGGTGGAGCCGGAGGTGTAGATGACGTACGCGAGGTTGTCGACGCGCAGCGGGGCCCGTCGTTCGTCGTCCCCGACCGGTGCGTCGGGGACCGCGGACAGATCGAGCGCCGACACGTCGATCACCTCGACGGCGGTGTCCGGCAGCGCCTCCCGATCGGTGCCGGAGACGAGCATGCAGACGGGAGCGGCGTCCGCGAGCATGAATTCGAGGCGGTCCGCCGGATACGTCAGATCCAACGGCAGGTAGGCACCGCCGGCCTGGAGCACGGCGAGGAGTCCGACGACGAGTTCCTCGGTGCGCGGCAGGGCCACGGCCACGAGGCTGTCCGGCCGCACGCCGCGGTCGATCAGGGTGCGGGCGAGGCGGTTCACGCGCGACGCCAGCTCCCCGTAGGTCAGGCTGCGGTCGCCGGCGGTGACGGCGACCGCGTCGGGGGTCCGGCCGGCCTGGGCCTGGAACCGGTCGACGAGCGTCTCGCCGGCGGCGCGGGTGCCCGGCGCGTTCCACGCCTCGAGCACGACGGCCCGCTCCTCGTCCGGCAGCAGCGGGATGTCCCCGACCACCGTGGCCGGATCGGCGGCCACCGCCGCGAGCACCCGGGTGAACCGCTGGGCGAAGGCCTCCACGGTGCCGGCGTCGAACAGGTCGGTCGCATAGGTCAGCGCCACGGACAGCCCGCCCGGCGCACCGTCCTCGGCGACCACGTCCGAGACGGTCACCTGCAGATCGAACTTCGCCTGGTCGAAGGCGAAGTCGACCGGTTCGACGGCCAGGCCCGGCAGTTCGAGGCGGGTGCGCGCCAGGTTCTGGAAGCTGAGCGCGATCTGGAACAGGGGGTGCCGCGCCTGGGACCGTTCCGGATCGAGGACCTCGACGATGCGCTCGAACGGCACGTCGGCATGCCCGAACGCCTCGAGGTCGGTCTCGCGGACGCGAGCGAGGAGGGCGGCGAACGTGTCGCCGGGCCCGATCGGGGTGCGCAGCACCAGGGTGTTGACGAACATGCCGATGACGTCGTCGAGTTCGGCCTCGCCACGCCCGGCGACGGGCGTACCGATCACGATGTCCTCGGTGCCGGACAGCCGCGCCAGCACGGTGGCCAGTGCCGCGTGGACGACCATGAACAGCGTGACGCCGTGCTCCCGGGCGAGGGCCGTCAGCGCCGCGTGCGTGCCGGCGTCCACGGAGAAGCCGGCGACGGCGCCGCGGTTCGACGCGACGGGCGGACGGGGCCGGTCCGCCGGCAGGTCGAGCTGGTCGGGGATCCCGGACAGCGTTCTGCGCCAGTAGCCGAGTTGCTGCGCGAGCACCGACCGGGGATCGTCCTCGGCGCCGAGAACCTCCCGCTGCCACAGCGCGTAGTCCGCGTACTGGATCGCCGGCGGCGCCCAGTCGGGTTCCCGTCCGGCGGCCCGTGCGGCGTAGGCGAGCATCACGTCGCGCGTGAGCGGCCCCATCGAGAATCCGTCGCCGCTGATGTGGTGCAGCACGACGACGAGCACGTGCTCCCGTTCGGACAGCCGGAACAGTGTCAGCCGCAGCGGGACTCCGGTGGTCACGTCGAATCCGGCACCGATCTCGGCGGCGATCGCGGCGGCGAGGTCGGCCTCGCTCACCGGCGTCGGCTCCAGCCCGGCGGCCGGATCCGCGGTGGGCAGGACGACCTGGCGCGCCACCCCGTCGACCTCCGGGTAGACCGTGCGCAGCGACTCGTGCCGGAACACCACGTCGTCGATCGCCGCCCGCAGCGCCCCGACGTCGAGGTCACCCCGGAGCCGGATGGCCAGCGGCAGGTTGTTCACCGCGGAGTCGGGGTCGAAGCGGTTGAGGAACCACATGCGCTGCTGGGCCAGGGACAGCGGGACGACCTCCGGTCGCGGCCGGGGGCGCAGGGCGACGCGTCCGGTCCGGCCGACCTCGGATTCGAGCCGGGCCGCGAGAGCCTCCACCTCGGGGGTCTCGAACAGCACGCGGACGGCCACCTTGGTGTCGAGCGCTGCGCCGAGCCGCGCCGCGACCTGGGTCGCGACGAGCGAGTTTCCGCCGAGGGTGAAGAAGTCGTCGTCGAGCCCGACGCGGGTGAGGCCGAGCACGTCGGCGAAGATGCCCGCGACGATCTCCTCGACGGGTGTGCGCGGCCCGCGGAACCCGCGGGTTTCGAACACCGGCTCCGGCAACGCCTTGCGGTCCAGCTTGCCGCTCGCGTTGAGGGGGAAGGCGTCGAGCGCGACGAGCGCCGACGGCACCATGTACGCGGGCAGGGTCTCCTTGACGGCGGCGAGCAGTTGCGCGCTCTCGACCGCCGTGCCCGGGGTGGGAACGACGTATCCGACGAGCTGCTCGCCGGTGGCCGTGGGCACGACGAGCGCCACGGCCTGACCGACCGTGGGCTGGGCGAGCAGAGCCGTCTCGATCTCGCCGAGCTCGATGCGCTGACCGCGGAACTTCACCTGGAAGTCGGTGCGGCCGATGTAGTCGAGGACGGGCTCTCCGCCGGCGGTGCGGCGCCACCGGACGAGGTCACCGGTGCGGTACATGCGAGCGCCGGGGGCGCCGACCGGGTCGGCGACGAAGCGATCCGCGGTGAGGTCCGGGCGGCCCACGTAGCCACGTGCGAGTTGCCCTCCGGCGAGGTACAACTCGCCGGGCACGCCGACCGGGACGGGGTGCAGCCGACCGTCGAGGACGTACACGCGCACGTTCCACTCGGGCACGCCGATGGGCACGCTCTGCCGCTCGTCACCGGCGGGCCAGTAGGTCACCGAGACCGCCGCCTCGGTCGGGCCGTACAGGTTGTGCACCGCGGCATCGCAGACGCGGCGGAACGCGTCGACGGTCTCGGGCGGCAGGGCTTCGCCGATCACGAACACGTGCCGCAGCGTCGAGCAGGTGCCGGCCGGCGCGTGGGCGGCGAACACGGTGAGCATCGAGGGCACGAAGTCGGTCAGCGTCACGCCGTGCCGGGCAATCGTCTCGGCGACGTACACGGGGTCGCGGTGACCGTCGTGGGTGGCGACGACGAGGGTGGCGCCGGCGCGCAGGGGCAGGAACCAGCCCCACAGCGACACGTCGAAGGTGGTGGCGGTCTTCTGCAGATAGACGTCGCCGCCGGTGATCTCGTACTCGTGGGCCATCCACTCGAGCTGGTTGACGATGGCCTCGTGCGAGACGCACACGCCCTTGGGGCGGCCCGTGGAACCGGACGTGAAGATCACGTAGGCGGGGGTGTCCGGGCGGATCGGACCGGCCAGTTCGCCGTCCCGGATCGGGTCGGGCGCGTAGCACTGCAGGTCGGGGTCGTCGACCAGGACGGGGGCGACCGTGCCGGGCAGGTCCGCCGCGTCCGCGCGGGTGCTCAGGACGCACACCGGCTGTGCCGTGGTCAGGATGTGCCCGATGCGCTCGGCCGGATGGTCGGGGTCGAGCGGGACGTAGGCGCCGCCGGCCGCGATGACCGCGTACAGCGCGACCGGGAGCTCGATCGAACGCCGGATCGCGAGGGCCACAAGGGTTTCAGGTCCGACACCGAGACCGACGAGGTGCCGGGCGAGCCGGTTGACGCGCGCATCGAACTCGGCGTAGGTGAGCGACTCGTCACCGAAGACGACGGCCACCGCGTCCGGGTGGCGGGCGACGGCGTCCCGGTACGCGGCGAGGAGCCCGGCCGCCCGGACCGGATGCACCGCACGGTCGTTGCCGGCGGCGAGGGCGCGGCGCTCGGCGGTGTCGAGGAGGTCGACGTCGCCCACCACGCGGCCGGCGTCGGCGGTGAGCGCCGCGAGCACCCGCATCAGGCGGCCGGCGAAATCCCGCACCGTGGACTCGTCGAAAAGGTCCGTGGCGTAGGTGAACTGCGCCGACATTCCGGCCGGCTTCCCGGCGTCCTCCCGCGGCGAGACGGTCAGCTGCAGATCGAACTTGGCGATGGCCCCGCCGAGGTCGACGGGCTCGATCTCGACGTCCGGCAGGGTCACCTCGGCACGGTCGAGGTTCTGGAAGAACAGCGCCACCTGGAACAGCGGGTGGTGCCCGGTCGACCGCACCGGATCGAGCACCTCCACGAGCCGCTCGAACGGCAGCTCCGCATTGTCGAACGCGGCGAGGTCGGTGTCCTTGACCCGGCCGAGCAGTTCGGCGAACGTGGCGTCCGGCTCGATGCGGGTGCGCAGCACGAGGGTGTTGACGAACATGCCGACGAGGTCGTCGAGCGCACGCTCGCCGCGGCCGGCGACGGGCGTGCCGATCGCGATGTCCGCGGTGCCCGACAGGCGCGACAGCAGCACCGCCAGCGCGGCGTGGACGACCATGAACGCGGACGTGCCGGTCGCCTGGGCGGTGGCCTCGACCGCCTCGTGCAGGGCGGCATCGACCTCGAAGTCGACGGTGGCGCCGCGGCCCGACGCCTCCACCGGGCGGGGCCGGTCGGTCGGCAGGTCGAGCCGATCCGGGAGGTCGGCGAGCGCGCCGCGCCAGAACTCGATCTCCCGCGCGGCCGGCGACGCGGGGTCGGACTCGTCACCGAGCACCGCGCGCTGCCAGAGGGCGTAGTCGGCGTACTGCACCGCGAGCGGTTCCCACGCGGGGGCCGTGCCGCCGGTGCGGGCGACATACGCGGTGACCAGGTCCCGCACGAACGGGGCGATGGACGCGCCGTCGGCGGCGATGTGGTGGACGACCACGACGAGGACGTGCTCGTCGTCGGCCGACCGCAGCAGTGCGACCCGCAGCGGCACCTCGACGGTCACGTCGAAGCCGGCCGTCGCGAGCCGGGCGACCGCTCCGGGGATCTCGTCGGGCGGCGTCGGCACCGGGTCGAGGGAGTGCGCCGCCTGCTCCGGCGGGAGGACCAGCTGGGACCCGACGCCGTCGTGTTCGGGATAGACGGTGCGCAGCACCTCGTGCCGGGCCACGACGTCGGCGAGGGCCCGGCGCAGGGCATCGACGTCGAGCCCGCCGCGGACGCGCAGTGCGACAGGGATGTTGTTCGCGGCCGACGCCGGATCGAACCGGTTGAGGAACCACATCCGCTGCTGCGCCAGCGACAGCGGGATCGGGTCGGGGCGCGGGCCGGCGACGAGCGATCGCTGCGCTCCTTCACCGACGGAGGGTTCGACGAGTGCGGCGAGACCCTCGACGGTGGACGCCTCGAACAGCAGCCGCGCGGGGACCCGGGTGGCGAGCCGTTCTCCGAGGCGGGCGGCCGCGCGGGTGGCGACGAGCGAGTTGCCACCGAGCTCGAAGAAGTCGTCGTCGAGGCCGGCCCGCTCGGTGCCGAGCAGCTCCGTGAACACCTCCGCCACCGCCTGTTCCGCGACGGAGCGGGGAGCGCGGTACTCGTGGGTGGGCAGCTCCGGCTCGGGCAGGGCCGCCCGGTCGAGCTTGCCGACCGGCGTCAGGGGGATCCGGTCGAGCGGCACGATCACGGTCGGCACCATGTGCGCCGGCAGCCGACGGGCGACGAACTCGGTCAGCGCGTCGGGGTCGACGACCGCACCCGGTACGGGGTGGACGTACGACACCAGCCGGGCCTCCCCCGACGGGGTCGGCCGTCCCACCGTGACGGCGAAGTCGGCATCGGGGTGTGCGGCCAGCGCGGCGTCGATCTCGCCGAGTTCGATGCGGAATCCGCGGATCTTGACCTGGAAGTCGTTGCGCCCCGCGTAGATCAGGCCGGTCTCGCCCGATCGGACGAGGTCACCGGTCCGGTACAGGCGGGTACCGCCGGGCCCGGCGACGAACCGCTCGGCCGTCAGCGCGGTGCGGCGGTGGTAGCCGCGGGCGAGGCCGGGTCCTTCGAGATACAGCTCCCCCACGACACCGGCCGGGACGGGATTGAGGCGCTCGTCCAGCACGTGCGCGGTCATCCCGCGGACGGCCCGGCCGATGGTGACCTGCTCGCCGGGCTGCAGCGCGTGCGAGATGTTCGTCATGATCGTGGTCTCGGTGGGGCCGTAGCCGTTGAAGAAGCGGCGACCGGGCGCCCATCGCGCGACCAGGTCGGGTGGGCACGCCTCGCCGCCCACGATCACCACGCCGAGGGTGTCCAGCCCGGCGGGGTCGACGGACGCCAGGGCGGCGGGCGTGACGAAGGCGTGGGTGACCCGCCGGCTGCGCAGCAGTTCGGCGAGGTCCGCGCCGCCGTACACGGACGGTGGGGCGATCACCATGGTGGCGCCCGCGCCGACGGCGAGCAGCAGCTCGAGGACGGAGGCGTCGAAGCTGGGCGAGGCGAAGTGCAGGGTCCGCGAGCCGGGGGTCAGCGTGTACCGCTCGACCTGCTCGGCGCAGAAGCCCTCGAGACCGGTGTGGGTGACGACCACGCCCTTGGGCCGGCCCGTGGAACCGGAGGTGTAGATCACGTAGGCCGGATGCTCCGCCCGCAGCGTCCGGACCCGGTCGTCGAGCGCGACGGGCGCTGCGGACTGCTCGTCGAGGGCGGTGCGGGTCTCGGCGGAATCGAGGGCGATCCAGGGCACGGAGCCGGGCAGGCCGGGCACCGAGGCCGCGAGGGTCAGACCGGCCCGGGCCCCCGAGTCGTCGATCATGTGCCGGACGCGGTCGTCCGGATAGTTCGGGTCGACGGGCACGAAGGCGGCGCCGGTCTTGGCGACGGCCCACACCGACAGCACCGACTCGATCGAGCGGGGTACGGCGACCGCCACCACATCCTCCGGGCCGATCCCCCGCCGGATGAGCAGCCGCGCCAGCCGAGAGGAGGCCGAGTCGAGCTCGCCGTAGCTCAGGGTGCGGTCCTCGAACACCACGGCGGGTGCGCCGGGGTCCCGTTCGACCGCGGCGGCCAGGAGCTGGGGCAGAAGGGCGACGCGGGGTCCGCGCCGGCGTGTGGGCCGCTGCCGGACCGGCCGGCGGCTGTGTGATTCGTCCGGTCGTCGGTCCCCCGAACCGTCGACACTCATCCCCGCGTGCTCCGTCGCCGGTCGTCCTGCGCGTGCACTCCAGGCATCATCCACCTCGCGTATCCCTCATCGTCCCAGCCGCTGCCCTCTGCACACGACAGTGCAGGGTGGCACGCGCCAGCCCCATTAGACCATCGGGGCGTCGGGCGCTTCGTTACGGCCGAAACCGGGCGGTCGACCGCGGATCACCCGCCGCGGTCGCCGGAGGATACGGGTCAGCGGGCGCCCCCGATCCAGCGGTCCAGCACCGGACCGATCCGGGCGAGGGCTTCCTGCGACGTCATCTTCCAGTGGGTGGCCTGGACCGATTCGACCGCCAGCGTGCCGGTGACGTGGGCCCGCCACTGCTGCGCGGCGCGGGCGGCCGAGGTTCCGTCCTCCCCCGCGGCGAAGAACAGCAGATCACCGTCGTATCGGGCGGGCCGGTGCTCGCCGAGCAGCCGGTAGGACAGGCGCACGCCCTCGAAGAGGCGTTCGAGCCGGGGCAGGGACAGCGCGTCGAACGGGGCCGGCAGGTCGGCGACCAGCTCCAGTGCCCGCTCGGGGGTGAACTCCGCCAGGTCGACGTCGGCCCCGACGTCGGTTCCGATCGCGCCGAGCAGGTCTGCGACGGTGACCGCGGAGGGGACAGTCCCGGTCGGCGCGGTGGGCGGATGCGCGTCGAGCAGGGCGAGGGTGGCGACCTCGTCACCGTCGGCGCGCAGGCGGACCGCGACGGCGTGGGCGAGGATGCCGCCCAGCGACCAGCCGACCAGGTGGTACGGACCGGCCGGCTGGACATGCCGGATCCGGGCCGCATAGTCGGCCGCCCACGCGTCGATGCTCTCGGGCAGCGGTTCGTCGTCGCGCAGGGCCGGGGACTGCAGTCCGTAGAGGGGACGCTCGGGGTCGAGGTGGCGGGCCAGGCCGGCGAAACTCCACGACAGACCGATCACCGGGTGGATGCAGAACACCGGTTCGGCGGAACCGCCCGGGCGCAGGGGCAGCACCGCGTCGAACCCTGCGGTGGGATCGGCCGGACCGGGGTCGCCGGCGGAGGCCTCGATCCGGGCGGCGAGGGCTTCGACGGTGGGCGTGAGGAACAGCCACTGCAGCGACACCGGCAGGCTCGTGCGCTCGCGCAGCCGGGCGATCACCCGCACGGCGCTGAGGGAGTTCCCCCCGAGGTCGAAGAAGTCGTCGTCGAGGCCGACCGGGAACGCCCCGGTGTCGGTTCCCCCCGCCGGCGCGAGGACCTCCCGATATGCGGCGGCGACCTCCGTCTCGAGCGGAGTGCGCGGCGGGCGGTGGCTCCGCGGGGCGATCACCGGCTCGGGGAGTGCCGCGCGGTCGAGCTTGCCGTGCGGGTTGAGCGGCAACGCGTCGAGGGTGACGAAGCCGGCGGGCACCATGTAGGAGGGCAGGGTCTCGGCCAGCGCGGCGCGCAGCCGGGCCACGTCCACCGGCCCGGCGGCCGGGACCAGGAAGGCCACCAGCCGGTCCCCGCCGTGGACGGTGACCGCGGCGTCGCGGATCGCCGGAAGGGCGCGCAGCGCGGCCTCGATCTCCCCGAGTTCGATCCGGAACCCGTGCACCTTGACCTGGAAGTCGGCGCGCTCGAGGTATTCCAGGGTGCCGCGGCCGGGGTCGTCACCGTCGACGCGCCAGCGCACCACGTCCCCGGTGCGGTAGAGGCGTGAGCCGGGCGCACCGAACGGGTTGGCGACGAACCGCTCCGCGGTCAGGCCGGGGCGGCCCAGGTACCCGCGGGCGAGCTGCACCCCGGCGAGGTACAGTTCGCCGGCCACGCCCGGCGGCACGGGGTGCATCCGCTCGTCGAGGACGAACGTCTGGGTGTTGGGGATGGGGTCGCCGATCGGCACCGACGTGTGCGCGAGTGCGGTGACCGCGTGCGCCGTCACGGAGACGGCCGCCTCCGTCGGGCCGTACAGGTTCACCAGGTCCGCGTTCGAGGCGCCGAGCGCGCGCTCCGCCGTCGGGGTGGGCAGCACCTCGCCGATGGCGAGGACGCGGCGCAGGGTGTCGGGCAGCTCGCCGGCCGAGTCCTCGAGCAGCGCCTCGAGCATCGACGGCACCACGTGCAGGGTCGTGACCTTCTCCCGGCGGATCAGGTCGTTGAGGTAGGACGGGTCGCGGTGCCCGTCGTGGGCGGCGATCACCAGGCGGGCCCCGCAGGTGAGCGCCGACCAGAACTCCCACACCGACAGGTCGAAGGTCGCGGCGGTCTTGAGCAGTACCGCGTCGTCGGGGCCGAGCTCGTAGTGCGCCCGCTTCCAGGCGATCTGGTTGACGATCGCCTCGTGTGGCACGGCCACGCCCTTCGGGCGTCCGGTCGATCCGGAGGTGTAGATGACGTAGGCGGTGTTCGCGGCGCGCAGCGGTGCCCGCCGGTCCGCGTCACCGAGCGGCGCGGGATCGACGTCGCTCAGGTCGAGGCGGTCGACGTCGAGCACCGTCCGCCCTGCCAGCGCGTCGACCCGGTCGGCGGTGGTCGACAGCACGCACTGCGGGGCCGCGGCGCCGAGGATGTACTCGTTGCGGGCCGCGGGGTGGTCGGGGTCCAGCGGCAGGTAGGCGCCGCCGGCCTTGGCGACGGCGTACATCGCCACCACGAGGTCGACCGAACGCCGGATGCACAGGGCCACCGTGGATTCCGGTCCCACTCCCTGCGCTACGAGGTGACGGGCGAGCCGGGTGACGCGCTCGTCGAACTCCCGGTAGGTGAGGCTGCCGCCGCGGAACACCAGCGCGGGTGCGTCCGGGGTGGCCGCGACCTGCTCGTCGAACAGGTCGACGAGGGTCCGGCCGACGGTGAGGTCGGCCTGTTCGGCCTCCCATGCCCGCATCATCCCGGCGAGTTCCGTGGCGTCGTGCAGATCGATGTCGCCGACGACGGTGTCGGGTTCGGCGACGATCGCCCGCAGAATCCGCAGATACCGGTCGAGCATGCGCTGGATCGACGGCGCGTCGAACAGGTCGGTGGCGTAACCGAACTCGACGTCGAAACCGCCCGGACCGCCGCCCGCACCGTGATCGACCACCGTGACGTGGAGATCGAAACGCGCTGCGTACGAACCGCTCTCGACCGGTGCGATCCGCAGATCCGGCAGCTCGAGGGCGTCGCGGGCGAAGTTCTGGTACGAGAACCCGACCTGGAAGAGGGGATGGCGCGCGGTGGACCGGACCGGGTCGAGCACCTCGACGAGGCGTTCGAAGGGCACGTCGGCGTGCGCGAACGCCTGCAGATCGGTGTCGCGGACCTGCCCGAGCAGCGTCGTGAACGACGCGGCGACGTCGACGTCCGTCCGCAGGGCGAGCATGTTGACGAACATGCCGATCAGGCCGTCGAGTTCGGGGGCCGTGCGTCCCGCGACGGGGGTGCCGACGACCACGTCGTGGGTGTTCGACACCCGCGCGAGCAGCACCGCGAGGACCGCGTGCAGCACCATGAACGGGGTCACGCCGTGCTCGCGCGCGAGAGCCGCGATCGCGTCGCGGGCGGCCTCGTCGACCTGCGCCGAGACCCGTTCGCCCGCATGGCCGATGACCGCGGGGCGCGGCCGGTCGGTGGCGAGCTCGAGGTGCTCGGGGATGCCGGCGAGCGCACGCCGCCAGTAGGCCAGCTGCCGGGCCGTCCCGGACCGGGGATCGTCCTCGTCGCCCAGGGCGTCGAGTTGCCACAGCGTGTAGTCGGCGTACTGGACGGGCAGGGGCTCCCACGACGGTTCCCGTCCCGCCGACCGGGCAGTGTAGGCGGTGACGAGGTCCCGGACGAGCGGCCCCAGCGACGAGCCGTCGCCGGCGATGTGGTGGAGGACCACGGCGAGCACGTGCTCGTCGTCGGCGATCCGGAAGAGCCGGGCGCGGACGGGAACCTCGCCGGTGACGTCGAAGCGCCTGCCCGCGAAGCCGGCGAGGCGGGCCGGGGCGTCGGAGTCGGTCGCGTCCTCCGGCCCGAGGTCGAGCGGAACGTCGCCGACGGCGAGGATGCGCTGCTCGCCGACGCCGTCGACCTCGGGGTACACCGTCCGGAGCGTCTCGTGCCGCGCGACGACGTCCCGCACGGCCGCGCGCATCGCGTCGACGTCGAGCCTGCCGGACAGCCGCACGGCGAGCGGGATGTTGAACACCGCCGAGTCCGGATCGAGGCGGTTGAGGAACCACATGCGCTGCTGCGCGGGAGAGAGCGGGATCCGGTCGGGTCGCGGGCGCCGCGGCAGCAGGCCGCGGACGGCCGCCGGCGCGGCCTCGACCCGGGCCGCGAGCGACGCGACCGTGGTGGCGTCGAACAGGTCGGCGGCGGAGACGGTGACGTCGAGCGCCGCCCTGATCCGGCCGATCACGCGAGTGGCGAGCAGCGAGTTGCCGCCCAGGTCGAAGAAGTCGTCGTCGACCGAGACCCGCGGCACCCCGAGCACGTCGGCGAACGCCTCCGCGACGGCCATCTCCGCGACGGTGGCCGGCGCCCGGTACGGGGCCGACGCGATCTCGGGCTCGGGCAGGGCCGCGCGGTCGAGCTTGCCCACCGGTGTCAACGGGATGGTCTCCAGCGCGATCACCGACGACGGAATCATGTGCGACGGAAGCCGTTCGGCGACGAAGGCCGTGAGCTCGGCGGCGTCGATCGCGGAACCGGGGGCGGCGTGCACGTAGGTGACGAGACGGGTGTCCCCCGTCGCGCCCTGGTGACCGACGGTGGCGGCGAAGTCGACCGTGGAGTGTGCGGCGAATGCCGCATCGATCTCACCGAGCTCGATGCGGAAGCCGCGCACCTTGACCTGGAAGTCGTTCCGGCCCAGATACGAGATGCCCTCGCGGGCCGAGCGCGGGGACCGCACCAGGTCACCGGTGCGGTACCGTCGGTCGCCACCGGGCGCGGCGACGAACCGCGCGGCCGTCAGTCCGGGGCGATCGTGATAGCCGCGGGCGAGGCCGGGCCCGGTCAGGTACAGCTCGCCGGCCGTGCCCGCCGGCACGGGCCGAAGGCGGGAATCGAGGACCTCGGCGGCGACTCCGCGAATCGGCCGGCCGATCGTGACGGGTTCGCCGGGCCGTAGCGGCCCGGAGATGTTCGTCATGATCGTGGTCTCCGTGGGGCCGTACCCGTTGTGGAACCGGCGGCCGGGCGCCCAGCGCGCCACCAGGTCCGGCGGGCACGCCTCGCCGCCGACCACCACCACACCGAGGTCGTCCAGGCCGGCGGGATCCACCGAGGCGAGGGCCGCCGGGGTCACGAAGGCGTGCGTGACCCGTTCGCTGCGCAGCAGTTCGGCCAGCTCGTCGCCGCCGTACACGGAGGGCGGGGCGACGACCATCGTCGCCCCGGCGCCGACGGCGAGCAACAGCTCGAGCACCGACGCGTCGAAGCTGGGGGACGCGAAGTGCAGGGTGCGGGCGCCGGGGGTGAGGTGGTAGCGCTCGACCTGCTCGGCGCAGAAGGCGGCGAGCCCGGCCTGGGTGACCACGACGCCCTTCGGCTGTCCCGTGGAGCCCGAGGTGTAGATGACGTAGGCGGGATGGTCGTGGCGCAGCGGCCGCACGCGGTCGACGAAGGCGAGCGGGTCGGCCGGGCAGGCGTCGAGTTCCTTCCGGATCTCGGCGCCGTCCAGGACGACGGTGTCGAACCCCTCGGGGACGACGTGCCGGTGCCCGGTCACCGTGAGGGCGAGGCGGGCGTTCGAGTCCGACAGCATGTAGCGGACCCGATCGGCCGGGTAGCGGGGGTCCACCGGGACGAACGCCGCGCCCGCCTTGGCGACCGCCCAGACGGCGAGAACGGACCGGATCGAGCGGGTGAGCAGCACCGCGACGCGGTCCTCGGGGCCGATTCCCCGAGCGATGAGCAGGCGGGCGAGCCGGGACGATTCGGCGTCGGCGTCGCGGTAGGTGAGGGTGCGTCCCTCCGACGTGAGGGCCGGCGCGTCGGGATCGCGTTCGACGGCGGCCGACAGCAGGTGCGGCAGCAGTGCCGTGGGCGTCCGGCGGCGCGAACCGCGGAGACGTCCGCGGACGGTTCGGTCGATCACCTTCATCGGCTCTCCCCTCCGAATTCCGGAGCCGTTGCGCGCGTGCGTATCCCGGCTCCGTTCACCGCCGGGGTGTCAAGAACTACGGCGACGCCCGCCCTCCCCCGGCGGTCGCCGCTCCACTGCGCCTCGCGCACCGGAACCCCGACGATTCCCGGCGCTAGAGCACTTCGCCACCATTCCACACGAAAACAAACCGTGCCACCTGTACGTATGTCCGGAAACTAAGTTACCGACGGGTAGACCGGCATTCCGGACAGGAGCCGCCGGCCCGTCGTGAGCGTCGGCGCGGCCCGGACGCGACGTTCGTCGCGCGACACAGGGCCGCCCCGCACGGGACGGACGGCCCGGACCACCGCGCGCGACCGGCGGCGGGGAGATTCCAGCGCTCGCACCGGATCCGACTCGTCACCTGCAGGTTTCGGTGGCGCGAGGCGAAGGACCTCGGCACCGCCTCCCGGCCGTTCGGCACCGCCTTCCGGCCGTTCGGCCGTTCCGACCGCACCCACGGACCCCGCCAAGCCTAGACAATGCACACGTTTGATCCAACTGTTGGACAGCAGACGTTCGATGTCGAATGTGAGCTCGAACACGGCCGCCGCTCACACATGGGTCAGCGATCCACGCCCTCGCATTCCGGGCAGGAGCCGTCGGACGTCCAGCGCGCCAGCAGCGGCCCGAGACGAGCGCACGCACTCGGCCCGGTCATCTCCCAATGCGAGGTCGGCAGGTCGTGCCGGTGCACGCCGCCGGAGACGTACGGTGACCAGTCCCGGCCCGATTCGGGATCCGGCACGGTCTGCGGCGCGGCGCCGACGAAGAGAATGCGTCCCTCGTACCGGGCCGGCACGTGCCGCTCGAGCGCCTCGAACGAGCAGTCGATGCTCGTGAGGACGGACGAGGCGAGGGTGGGATCGATCTCGTCGGCGAGCATCCCGATGTCACCGAGGGCGTACGCCGGTTCCCCGCCGCCGGCGCGGTTCGCACCGAAGGCCGCCGCAGCCACCGCGACCGGATCCACCGGGCCGCGCACGGCATCGGGCAGATAGGCGTCGAGCAGCACGAGCGAACCGACCTCGAGTCCGGCTCGCTGGAGCTGGACCGCCATCTCGTGGGCGATCACCCCGCCGAGGGACCATCCGACCAGGTGGAAGGGACCGTCCGGATGGACCCGCCGGACCTCCGAGACGTACCGCGCCGCCCAGGACTCGATCGAATCCGGTAGGTCCGACTCCCCGGACAGCGCCGGGGACTGCAGTCCGTAGACCGCACGGCCCGGCTCGACGTAGCCGGCGAGCGAGGCGAAGCTCCAGGCGAGGCCGATCACCGGATGGACGAAGAACACCGGATCGCGTCCGTCGTCGCCCTCGCGCAGCGGCAGCAGCACGTCCAGGGAGGAGTCGGCGGACCCGCTCGCCGGCGGCTTCTCCCCCGCCGACCGCTCGATCCGGGCCGCAAGGTCCCCCACCGTCGGATGGGCGAACACCCACTCGAGCGGCACCGGACGGCCGAGCCGGCGCGCGAGTTCCCGCGTCGCCCCCACGGCCACGAGCGAGGATCCGCCGAGGACGAAGAAGTCGTCGTCGGATCCGACCCGGTCCGCAGCGAGGACGTCCGCGAACACCTGCGCAACCGCGCGCTCGACGGGCGTCGCCGCAGCCCGGTAGGACGCCCGCTCGGGCATCGGCGCGGGCAGCGCGCCGCGGTCGACCTTGCCCGTCGTTCCGACGGGGAGCCGGTCCAGGCGCATGATCGAGGCCGGCATCATGTAGTTCGGCAGCTCGTCCGCGAGCGCGCTCCGCAGGGCCGCCCCATCGAGGGCCGACTCGCACTGCGCGGCAACGACATACGCGACGATCCGAGCGCCGGTCGCGGCGTCGTGGTGCACCGTCGCGACCGCGGCCGCCACGGCGGGCAGACGCAGCAGCGCCGCCTCGATGTCCCCGAGTTCGATCCGGAAACCGCGCAGCTTGACCTGGGAGTCTCCGCGGCCCACGTGCTCGAGGACGCCCGCAGGGGTCCACCGGGCCAGATCACCGGTGCGGTACAGACGGCCCCCGGCCCCGAAGGGGTCGGCGACGAACCGGTCCGCGGTCACCCCGGGGCTGCCGCTGTAGCCCCGCGCGAGTTGCCGGCCCGCCAGGTAGAGCTCTCCGGTCACTCCCGCCGGCACGGGCCGCAGCCGCCGGTCGAGTACGTACACGCGGGTGTTCCACCCGGGCACCCCGATCGGCACCTGGTCGGTGTCCGCTCCCGTGACCCGGTGCGCCGTCACCGACACGGCCGCCTCGGTGGGTCCGTACAGATTGACGAGCTCCGCCCGGCTCGACCGGCGCCACGTCCCGGCCACGGCACCCGGTAGCGTCTCCCCGATCGAGAGCACCCGCCGCACCGAGGTCGGCAGCTCTCGGTCTGCACCCGCGATCAGGGCGCTCAGCAGGGACGGAACCAGGTACAGCGTCGTCACGAACTCGCGCTCGACGAGCGCGAGCAGGCGGAGCGGATCGCGGCGAGCCTCGGGATCCGCCACCACCAGCCGGCCGCCACATGTCGTGGCGCCCCAGAACTCCCACACCGACAGGTCGAACGTCGCCACGGTCCGCTGCACCGTCACCTCGTCCGGACCGAACCCGAACTCCGCATGCATCCAGCGCAACTGGTTGATCACCGCGCCGTGGGCCACCGCCACGCCCTTGGGCACACCGGTCGATCCCGACGTGAACAGTATGTAGGCGAGGTTCGAGGGCCGCAGCGGCGCACTCCGATCGGCGTCGGTCACCGGGGCGGCCGAGTACCGCGACAGGTCCACGCTCGAGGTATCGATGACCGGGATCGGCTCCGGCACAACCTCCCTCGCGACGCGCGTGGACACCGCCGTCGCGAGCACCGTCGCCGGCCGCGCCGCCTCGACCATGCGGGTCAGCCTGGTGATCGGCAGCGACGGGTCGAGCGGAACGTACGCGCCCCCGGCGGCGGACACCGCGTACATGGCGACGACGAGGTCCACGGAGCCGGGCATCATCAGACCGACCCGGGTTTCCGGCCCGACGCCGGCCGCCACCAGCGCGCGGGCCAGCCGGGCGACGCGAGCGCCGAGCTCCCCGAAGGTCAGCTGTACCCCGTCCCCGACGAGCGCGACCGCCCCCGGGCGTTCGTGCACCTGGTGCTGGAACAGATCGGGGAGGCGGTCGCCGCCCGCAACCTCGACCCGGGTGTCGTTCGCCGCCTCGAGCAGCGCCCGCCGCTCCTCGGCGCCGAGCAGATCGGCGTCGCCGACCGCCCGATCGGGAACCGAGACGAGTTCGCCCAGGATCCGAACGAACCGGTCCGCGATGGACGTGGCCGCGCGTACGTCGAAGAGATCGGTGGCGTAGGACAGATGCCCGCCGATACCCGCCGGCGTCCCGTCTGCGCCGTAACTGTCGCCGACGATCAGGTGCAGGTCGAACTGGGCGATCTCCCCTGCGACGTCGACCGGAGCCGCGACCAGGTCCGGGAGTTCGAAGGCGACCGCTCCGAGGTTCTGGAACGACAATCCGACCTGGAACAGCGGATGCCGCGCCATGGACCGGGCCGGCGCCAGCGCCTCGACGAGCCGTTCGAACGGGACGTCCGCATGGGCCAGGGCCTGGATGTCCTGCTCCCGGACCTGCGCGAGCAGCGACGCGAAGGAGGCGGCGGGGTCGACCCGCGTGCGGAACACGAGGGTGTTCACGAACATCCCGATCAGGTCGTCGAGGGCCGCCTCACCTCGACCGGCCACCGGGGTGCCCACCGCGACATCCTCGGTGCCGGACAGCCGGGCCAGCAGCACCGCGAAGGCCGTGTGCACGACCGTGAAGGGGGTGGTCCTCGTGGCCGCCGCGAGCGCGGCCACCCTGCCGTGCAGGTCCGCGTCGATCGTGACGGGAACCCGGTCTCCCCGGTAGGACTGCACCGGAGGCCGCGGCCGGGTCGTGGGCACGGGCAACTGGTCGGGCAGCCCGGCCAGTTCGTCGGCCCAGTAGGCGAGCTGGCGGGAGACGCGCGAGGCGGGATCGGCTTCGCTGCCCAGCACGTCCCGCTGCCACAGCGTGTAGTCCGCATACTGCACCGGCAATGGCCGCCATGCGGGTTCACGGCCCTCCCGTCGCGCGCTGTACGCGAGGGCGAGATCCCGGACGAGCGGCGCCACGGAATAGCCGTCGGCGGCGATATGGTGCACCACGACGAGCAGGACGTGTTCGGCCGGGGACAGCCGGAACAGCCGCACGAGAACCGGAACGGACCGGGTGACATCGAATCCGACCGTCGCCGCCGACCGGACGGCGGCCTGGAGTTCCGATTCGTCGACGTCCGTCGGGCGCAGGGCCGGCACACCGGCGCCCGCGGGCAGTATCTGCTGGACCGGGACCCCGTCGACCTCGGGGTAGACGGTCCGGAGGACCTCGTGCCGGGCGACCACGTCGGCGACCGCCGACTGCAGCGCGGCCGGATCCAGTCGCCCGGTCAGCCGCACGGCCATCGGGATGTTGTAGGCCGCCGCCGTCGCCTCGAATCGGCTGAGGAACCACATCCGCTGCTGGGCCGGCGACAGCGGGATCCGCTCCGGACGCGGCCGGGCCACCAGGGCGGGCAGGCCGCCGGACCCGATGTACCGTTCCACGGCTGCCGACAGCGACTCGATCGTCGACGCTTCGAAGATCACGCGCACGGGCACCGACGCGCGCAGCGCCGACCCGATCCGGGCGACGACGCGCGTGGCGATCAGCGAATTCCCGCCGAGCGCGAAGAAGTCGTCGTCGAGACCGAGCCGCTCCGCGCCGAGCACCTCACCGATCACCGAGGCGACGGTCTTCTCGATCGTGGTGGTGGGCGCCCGGAACTCCCGCACGGCAAGGACCGGTTCGGGCAGGGCCCGGCGATCCACCTTTCCGGATGTGGTGAGCGGGAGTGCCCCGAGCACGGTCACCACGTCGGGCACCATGTACCGCGGCAGTAGGCGCCCCACTGCCGTGCGAACGGCGTCCGCGTCGGCCTCGGCACCGTCCGCGGACACGACGTACGCGGTGACCTGCGCGCCGTGGGTCCCGTCGTGGACGGTCACGACGGCCTGCGCCACCTCCGGCTGCGCCAGGAGTGCCGCCTCGATCTCCCCCAGCTCGATCCGCAGACCGCGCACCTTCACCTGGAAGTCGTTGCGGCCCAGGAACTCGAGGGTACCGTCCGGCAACCACCGGACCCGGTCACCGGTGCGGTACAGCCGCGCCCCGCCGGGGTGCGCGACGAACCGCTCCGCGGTCAGATCCGGGCGGGCATGGTAACCGCGGGCAAGTTGCACCCCACCGAGATACAGCTCCCCCGGCACCCCGATCGGCACCGGGTTCAGCCGCTCGTCGAGAACGTGCGTGGTGGTGTTGCGGATCGGGCGGCCGATCGGCACGGTGCCGGCATCGGCGCGACGTCCGGCACAGCGCAGCACGGTCGCGGTGACGGTCGCCTCGGTCGGGCCGTACGTGTTGTCCAGCAGCGCATCCGAGCGTTCGGCGAACCGGGCCGCGAGCTCTGCCGGCAGCGCCTCGCCACCGACGGACAGGTACTTCAGCGTCGCCGGCAGTTCGAGTGCGGGATCGGCGAGGAACACGGCGAGCATCGCCGGAACGAACTCGAGGATGCCGACGGCCCACTGCCGCGACAGGCGGGCCAGGTAGTCCGGGTCGCGATGGCCTCCCGGTGCCGCGATCACGAGCCGCGCACCGACCTGCAGCGGGAAGAACAGCTCCCACACCGACGCGTCGAACGTGATGGGGGTCTTCTGCAGCGCCGTGTCCCCGATGCCGAATTCGTAGCGCTCGCGCATCCACGTCATCTGGTTGACGACGGCGCCGTGGGTGACGGCAACGCCCTTGGGCCGGCCCGTCGACCCGGAGGTGTAGATCACGTAGGCGATGTTCGCCCGATGCAGCGTCGCCAGGCGCTCGTGGTCGGCGAACTCGGTGACCGGCGCCGGGGCGAAGTCCGCTTCGTCGACCACGAGGGCCGGGACGGAATCGGGGAGCGAGCCCCGATCGCACGTCGTGGTCAGCACCACCACCGGCTCGGCGGTGGCCAGGACGTACGCCGTTCGCTCGGCGGGATGCTCCGGGTCGAGCGGCACGTACCCGCCACCGGCCCGGAGAACCGCATAGATGCCGACCATCATCTCGACCGATCGGCTCATGTGGACGCCGACCAGCCGATCGGGACCGACGCCGCACGCGACGAGGCGCCGTGCGAGCTGGTCCACCCGAGAGGCGAACTGCGCGTAGGTCAGCGCGGTGTCCTCGAAGACGACTGCCGTCGCGTCGGGGGTGCGCCGCACCTGCCGGGTGAACGCGTCCAGTACCAACCGGTCGCCGAGCGGCGCGGCGGTCCGGTTCAGCTCGTCGAGCCGGGCACGTTCCTCCGCGGTGCGCAGGTCGATGCCACCGACCGGAACGCCCGGATCGTCCGCCGCCACCTCCAGGATCGACGCGAGCCGGGCGGCGAACGTCCGCACGGTGTCCTCGTCGAACAGGTCACACGCGTAGACGACGGATCCGGCGATCCCCTCCCGGCGCCCCTGCTCGTCGCGCATCTCGGTCAGGTGGATCTCGAGATCGAGTTTGGCGCCGCCCGTGGCCGTGCCGACCGGCGCGATGTGCAGGTCCGGCAACGCGATCTCGGAGCGGGTGAAGTTGTGCACCACGAGCAGCACCTGGAACAGGGCCGAATGCGCGGTGGACCGGACGGGATCGAGGATCTCCACGAGCCGTTCGAGCGGAACGTCGGGGTTGCCGAAGGCGGCGAGGTCGACCTCCCGCACGGCGGCGAGGATCTCGGCGAACGTGGCGCCCGGGTCGATCCGGGTACGCAGCACGAGGGTGTTGCCGAACATCCCCACGAGATCGTCGAGTGCCTCCTCGCCGCGGCCGGCGACCTGTGCCCCGACGGGAATGTCGTCGGTACCGGACAGGCGGGCCAGCAGGACCGCGAGCGCGGCGTGCGCGAGCATGAAGAACGTCACCCCGTGATCCCGGGAGAGCCGATCGAGCCGGGCGGCCAACGCCTCGTCCAGGGTGAAGTCGACGCTCGCGCCGCGCCCGGTCTGCACGGCGGGCCGCGGGCGGTCGGTGGGCAGTTCCACCAGGTCCGGCAGGTCCGCCAGCGCCGTGGTCCAGTAGTTCAACTGGCGCGCGAGCGCCGAATCGGGGTCGTCCTCGGAGCCCAGCACGTCCTGTTGCCACAGTGCGTGGTCGGCGTACTGCACCGGCAGCGGAGTCCACTCCGGTGCCCTGCCCGCTCTGCGGGACAGGTACGCGGTGGCCAGATCCCGCGCCATCGGGGCCCGGGATCCGCCGTCGCTCGCGATGTGGTGAACGACGACGACCAGCACGTGGTCCCGGTCGGTGAGCCGCAACAGGGCCGCCCGGACGGGTACCGCACCGGTGACGTCGAACCCCCGGGAGACGAGTGCGGCGATCCGCGGGTGCAGTTCGTCCTCGGCCACGTCCTGTGCCGCCAGATCGAGCGGTACGTCCTCGAGCGGAACGATGACCTGGAACGGTCCGGAGTCGGAGTCGGGGAAGACGGTGCGCAGGGCCTCGTGCCGGGCGAGGAGGTCGCGCAGTGCCGCCTGCAGCGCCGGCACATCCAGCGCCCCGGTCAATCGCAGCACGAGCGGGATGTTGAAGGCGGCGGAGTCCGGGTCGAACCGGTTGAAGAACCACATCCGCCGCTGCGCGAGCGACAGCGGAATCCGCTCGGGGCGCCGCCGGCGGCGCAGGGGCATCCGGGACGGGACCGCGACCGGATCCCCCATCCGCGCCGCCAGGGCCGACACGGTCGGCGCTTCGAACAACGTCCGCACCGGGACCCGGACGCCGAGGGCGGCATCGAGCCGCGCGATGACCTGCATCGCGAGCAGCGAGTTGCCGCCGAGCGCGAAGAAGTCGTCGGCGCGGCCGACCCGCTCGACCCCGAGCACGGCCCCGTACACGTCTGCGACCGCCTGCTCGTCGGACGTGGCGGGGGCGCAGTACTCGGCCGACTCGGGCAGCGGCACCGGCAGTGCCCGCCTGTCCAGCTTGCCACCGGCAGTGAGAGGCAGGGCGTCGAGCACGACGAGGTGGCCGGGCACCATGTGGTTCGGCAGTTCCCCGGCGAGGAACTCGCGCAGGTGCGCCGGGTCGGGCACGACGCCGGCCGCGCCGACGACGTAGCCGACGAGCCTGTCCCCGCCGCGCGGATCGGTGTGCAGCACCGTGGTGGCCTGCGCGACGGAGGGGTTCCGTTCCAGGGCGGCGTCGATCTCGCCGAGTTCGATCCGGAATCCACGCAGCTTGACCTGGAAGTCGCTGCGCCCGAGGTACTCCAGTTCGGCGACCGCGCCGGTGCTGCGCCACCGGACCACGTCCCCGGTCCGGTACATCCGCGTGCCCGGCGCTCCGAACGGGTTCGCCACGAACCGTGCCGCCGACAACCCGCTGCGCCGGTGGTAGCCCCGCGCGAGCGCGGCCCCGGCCAGGTACAACTCGCCGGCCACGCCGGACGGCACCGGCCGCAGCCGGGAGTCCAGCACCAGTGCGGCCGCCCCCGGTACGGGCCGGCCGATGGTGACCCGACGCCCGGGCTGCAGCCGCGCGAACGACGAGATGATCGTCGTCTCCGTCGGCCCGTAGCCGTTGAAGTAGCTCCGTCCCGGCGCCCACCGCGCCAGCAGTTGCGGCGATGTCACGTCCCCGCCGACGGACACGACCTCGAGACGGTCGAGTCCCGACGGATCGACCGTCCCCAGCACCGCCGGCGTGACGATGGTGTGACTGACCCGTTCGGCCCGTAGCAGTTCCGCGAGTTCGGGTCCGCCGACGACCGTCGAGGGCACCACGACCAGGGTCGCGCCCTGGGAGAACGCGGCCATCCACTCGAGCACCGACGGATCGAAGCTGGGCGAGCACACGTGCAGGAACCGCGCGCGCGACGTCACGCCGTACAGCGTCACCGCGGCACCGAGCAGCGGGTCGAGACCCGCGTGGGTGACCACCACACCCTTGGGATGCCCGGTCGACCCCGACGTGTAGATGACGTACGCCGCGTGCTGCAGCGACAGCGGCCGTACCCGCTCGGCGTCGGACATCCGGGCGGCGGATCGTGCCGCGACGGCCCGCACGACCTCGGGATCGTCCAGCTCCAGCCGGGGCGGGGACTCGGGCAGTGCGGGGGCGTACGAGGTAGTGGTCAGGCACACCGCCGCACCGGAATCGGCGAGCATGTACCGGACCCGCTCCGCCGGATAGGACGGATCCACCGGAACGTGCGCGGCGCCGGCCTTCGCGACCGCCCACACGCCGAGCACCATCTCGTAGGAACGCGGGAGCGCCAGCGCCACCACGTCCTCGGGGCCGACGCCGCGTGCTGCCAGCTCCCGCGCGAGCCGGGACGACGACTCGTCGAGCTCGCGGTAGCTGATCGTGCGGTCCTGGTACCGGACGGCCGGCGCCTCGGGGTCCCGGGAGACCGCCGCCGTCAGGATCTCGGCGAGCGTGCGGGCACCGCTCGGGGCGTCGTCCGGGGCACGGGTGAGCCGGTCGGCTTCGTCGTCGGCAAGGAGCGCCAGGTCACCGACCGGCACGGCCGGGTCCGCCACGGCGGCGGCCAGCAGCCGCACGAACCGTCGCGCGAATCCGGCCACCGTCTCGTCGTCGAACAGATCCCTGGCGAAGACGAATTCCGCCGACATTCCCGCCGGTCCCCCGTCGGGGTCCGTGTGTTCGCGCAGCGTCAACGACAGATCGAACTTCGCGGTGGCCACATCGAACGGCATCGCCGCCACGCTCAGGCCCGGCAGCTCGAGACCCGCGGGGGGCAGGTTCTCGAAGGCGATGGCCACCTGGAACAGCGGGTGCCGCGCGGTCGAACGCTCCGGCGCGAGCAGTTCCACGACGCGCTCGAAGGGGATCTCCGCGTGGGTGAACGCCTCCAGGTCGCTCTCGCGGACCCGCGCGAGATGCTCCGCGAACCCGGAACCGGGATCGACCCGGGTGCGCAGCACCAAGGTGTTGACGAACATGCCGACCATCTCGTCCAGCGCGGCGTCACCGCGGCCGGCGACCGCGGTACCCACGGCGATGTCGTGCGACGACGACATCCGGGCGAGGAACACCGCGAGCGCGGTGTGCAGGACCATGAACAGGGTCGACCCGCACTGCTGTGCCAGTTCCCCCGCCCGCCGATGCGTCGGGGCGTCGATATCGAATTCGACCCGGCCGCCGGCGAAGGACTGCACCGGCGGGCGGGCCCGATCCGTCGGGAGGTGCAGTTCCGCGGGGAGATCCGCGAGGACCCGCCGCCAGTACTCCGCCTGTGCCGAGAGGGGACTGTCCGCATCCCGCTCCGATCCGAGCACCTCACGCTGCCACAGCGCGAAGTCCGCGTACTGCAGCGGCAACGGCTCCCATCCCGGTTCCCGGCCGGCGGCACGCGCGGAATACGCGGTCATCAGATCGCGCGTCAACGGCGCCATCGACCAGCCGTCGGCGCTGATGTGGTGTGCCACGAACACGAGCACGTGCTCGTCGTCCGCGACCCGGAACAGCCGCACCCGGAACGGCACCTCGGCGGTCACGTCGAATCCGGTGGCCACCACGTCGGCGATCCGGTCCGCCAGATCCGTTCCGGGCACCGATTCCGACGCCCAGTCGGGCGTGTATCCGGCGGCGGGAACGACCGTCTGGTACGGGCGCCCGTCCGCTTCGGGATACCTGGTCCGCAGGATCTCGTGCCGGACCGCGATGTCGGACACCGACTTTCGCAGGGCGTCGACGTCGAGCCGGCCCGTCAGCCGGATCGCCACCGGGATGTTGTCGGCCGCGGAGGCCGGATCGAACCGATTGAGGAACCACATCCGCTGCTGCGCGAACGACAGCGGTACGCGGTCCGGGCGCTCCCGCGCCACCAGCGGAACAGCGTGTGCCGCCGCACCACCCGACTCCAGGTGCGCCGCCAATGCCGCCACGGTCGGCGCCTCGAACACCACCGGCACCGGCACCCGCGTCTCCAGGGCCGCACCCAGGCGCGCCACCAACCGGGTCGCGAGGAGCGAATTTCCCCCCAGCTCGAGGAAGGAGTCGTCCACGCCGACGCGCTCGCGCCCGAGCACCTCGGCGAACACCGACGCGACCGTCTCCTCGACCGGGGTGCGCGGCGCCCGGTATTCCCGCTCCGCGAACACCGGTTCGGGCAGCGCCGCCCGATCGAGCTTCCCCACCGGCGTCAGCGGCACCGCGTCGAGCACCATCACCAGGGCCGGCACCATATGGCGGGGCAGCGTCTCGGCCAACCCGGCGAGCACCGCCGGCACGTCCACCCGGGTTCCGGCCGCGGGCAGCACGTACGACACCAGTGCCGTCTCCCCCGACGGCAGCACCTTCCCGACGGTCGCGGCGAACTCGATGTCCGGCCGGGCTGTCAGGGCGGCGTCGATCTCACCCAGTTCCACCCGGAACCCGCGGATCTTGACCTGGAAATCGCTGCGCCCGAGGTACTCGATCGGGCCGTCGGCCGCGCGACGCACCAGGTCTCCCGTCCGGTACATCCGGGTTCCCGGATCCGACCCGAACGGATCGGCCACGAACCGCTCCGCCGTCAGTCCCGGCCGGCGGTGGTAACCGCGCGCCACCTGGGCGCCCGCCAGATACAGCTCACCCACCACACCCGGCGGCACCGGCCGCAACCGGCCGTCGAGCACGTACGCCGCCAGTCCCGGGATCGGGGTGCCGATCGTGATCGGCCCGCCCGCCACCAGCGGCGCGCTGCTGGTCGCCAGGATCGTCGCCTCGGTCGGCCCGTACGCGTTGAAGAACCGCCGGCCGGGACCGGCCCACCGGCTCACCAGTTCCGGCCCGAAGGCCTCCCCGGCCGCCACCACCACCCGCAGGTCGGCCAGACCCGTGGGATCCACCGAACTCAATGCCGCCGGCGTGATGAACACGTGGGTCACCGCGTCGGCCGCCAGCACCTCGGCCAGGTCGGCACCGCCGCCCACCGACGCCGGCGCCACCACCACCGTCGCACCCGCGGAGAACCCGATCAGCAACTCGAGCATCGAGACGTCGAAACTCGGCGAGCACACATGCAGCACCCGCGCGTCCGCGCCGACCCCGTAGTGCTCCCGCTCGGCGGAGATCACGCCGGCGATCCCGGCGTGGGTGACCGCCACCCCCTTCGGGCGGCCCGTGGAGCCGGAGGTGTAGATCATCCAGGCGACGTCCGGCCCGTCGAGCGCGCGCGTCCGGTCGGCGTACGAGACCGGATGCCCGGGCAGCTGCCCGACCTGCCCGGCCACCGCCGCATCGTCGAGCAGCACCTGTTCGACTCCGGCCGGCACCGCGGCCGCGAAGTCGCTCACCGTCATGCACAGCGCCGCGCCGGAATCGGCCAGCATGAATTCCACCCGCTCGAGCGGGTAGCGCGGATCGACGGGGACGAACGTCGCGCCCGACTTCGCCACCGCCCACAACGCGAGCACCGACTCCACCGAACGGGGTATCGCCACCGCGACCACGTCGCCCGGCCCGATGCCCCGGCCGATCAGCCACCGCGCCCACCGCGACGACCTCTCGTCCAGCTCGCGATACGACAGGGAGGGGCCACCGGCGGCGCCCACCACCGCCGGATGGTCTCCGCGTTCCTCCACCGCGGAGGTCAGCAGAGTCGGCAGCAGTGCCACGCGCGTGGCCCGATTACGCGACCGGCCTGGTTCCCGGCGCCGCACCCCCGGCTCTCGCCTCACGCGCCCGGACCTCGATCTGCCCGGACCGGGCTCCTGCGTTGCACTACGGATACAGCTCCTTCCACACGCGGGAAGAGCATGGAGAACTCGTCCCGCCCGGGAGGAATCTACCGGCCGGTATTCAGTTCCGCATACTCCATGGGTCGACGGCGGCCACTGTTGTCCACTGCCCGCCCGCCGCGACGGACCCCGCCGGGACCTCGTCGCGGTCGGTGACGACCACGACCCCGAGGTCGTCGCCCGGCGCGTCGTTCAACGCGTCTACCAGCGAAGACGGCACGAACGCGTGGGTCACCCATTCGTCGGCCACGACGGCGGCGAGGTCGGCGCCGGGCTCGGGCACGATCACCACCGCCCCCGCGATCCCGGCAGCAAGGATCGCGAAGATGCGCCACTGCTCCGCCGTGAGGTCGCACACCAGCGACCGCGACTCGTAGTCCAGCTTCAGCGCGGCCGCACCGCCGCGGACGACGGCGACCAGTTCGCCGTGGTCGAGCACGCGGCCGGCCACCCACAGCGCGGGGTGCTGCGGCTGCAGGACCCGGACCCGCTCCGAGTAGTCGACCGGCCGGTGGGACAGCGTGTCCACGGCGGCCACCGTCGCCGGGTCGTCGAGGCACACCCAGCGCGCGGCGGCGGACCGACGGGCATCCGCCCCGGTCGTCGTCAAGCCGAGCCCGGGCGTCTCCGCAGGCGTGGTGGAGCCGGACACAGCGGGCACGATCGCGGCACCCGCCTTGGTCACCGCCCAGAGCGCGGTGATCAGCTCGGGGCCCGCCGGCGCGGCGACCGCGATGCCGTCGCCGGGCCCGACGCCCTGGGCGATGAGATACCGCGCCCACTGCGACGACCGGCGGTCGAGGTCGAGGTAGGTGACCTCGACGCCGTCCGCGACGAATGCCGGGGCCTCGGGATCGGACTCCACGGCGACCTGCCACTCCTGCGGCACCGTCCGCTCGACGCGGTCGGGGGCCGCCACCGGCTCGGGCTCGAGGACCGTGGGCGCCGTGCGCTCGGCCTCGGTGCGGATGTCGATGTCCCCGACCACCGCGTCGGAGGTCTCCGCGACGGCGCGCAGGACGGTCACGAAGCGTTCGGCGAACGTCGCGACGGTGCCGGCCTCGAACAGGTCCACGGCGTAGGTGAATCCGACGTGCATGCCGGCGGCCGAGCCGCCCGGGTGCTCGCCGGCGGCCGAGCCGCCCGGGTGCTCACGCGGATCGACCGTCACCTGCAGGTCGAACTTCGCGGCGAGTTCACCGGCGTCGAGGGCCTCGACGGTGAGACCCGGCAGTTCGAGGCGCGCGGCCTCGGTGTTCTGGAACGACAGCACCGTCTGGAATACGGGATGCCGGGCCGGGGAGCGCACGGCCACCACGTCGTCGACCACCCGCTCGAACGGCACGTCGGCGTGGCCGAACGCCTCGAGGTCGACGGCGCGGGCCCGGTCGAGCAGCTCGGCGAAGGTCGCCGCCGGGTCCACGTCCGTGCGCAGGGCGAGGGTGTTGACGAACATCCCGACGAGGTCGTCGAGGCGCCGGTCACCGCGGCCCGCGACCGGCGTGCCGACGACGATGTCGTGGGTGCCGCTGAGCCGGGCGAGCAGCACGGCGAGCGCCGCGTGGACGACCATGAACAGCGACGCCCGGTGCTCGAGTGCGAGGGCGTCGAGCCGCTGCCGGATCTGCGCGTCGACCTCCACCGCCACCGTGCCGCCGCGCAGCGAGGGTTGCGGCGGCCGGGGCCGGTCCGTGGGCAGGTCGAGCAGTTCGGGAACCCCGGCCAGGCGGGAACGCCAGTAGGACAGCTGGGCGCCGGCCGGCGACTGCGCATCGTCGGCGTCGCCGAGGACCCGGCGTTGCCAGAGCGCGTAGTCGGCGTACTGCACCTCGAGCGGCGCCCAAGACGGCGTGCCGCCCGACAACCGCGCCGCGTAGGCGGTCATCAGGTCCCGTGCCAGCGGCGCCAGCGACGCACCGTCGGCGGAGATGTGGTGGACGACGAGAGCGAGCACGTGGTCGTCGACGCCGACCGAGACGATCCGGCCGCGCACCGGCACCTGCGCGGAGACGTCGAAGCCCTCGGCGGCGAGGGCGACGACCTCGGCGAACGCCTCCTGCTCGGACGCCACCTCGACCGGCACGACCGCGGGCAGGACCGCGTCCGCGTCGAGGACGTGCTGGTAGGGCCCCGTCTCGTCCTGTGGGTACCGGGTGCGCAGCGACTCGTGCCGCTCGATCACGTCGCGCACCGCGGCGGTGAGCGCCGCGGTGTCGAGGCGGCCACGCAGCCGGATCGCGAGCGGGATGTTGTAGCTCGCGGAGGCGGGATCGAGCTGGTTGAGCACCCACATGCGTTGCTGGGCGAGCGAGAGCGGCACCCGGTCGGGGCGGGGCCCGGCGGTCAGCGCGGGCCGGGGAGCCGACTCCGCGTGCGCGTCGGCCCGGGCCGCGAGTTCGGCGACCGTCGGTGCCTCGAACAGTTCGCGGATCGCGAGGGCGGTTCCGAGCGACTCGTTGATCCGCGCGATCACCCGCGTCGCGATGAGCGAGTTGCCGCCGAGCTCGAAGAACGAGTCGTCCGCACCGGCCCGCTCGACGCCGAGCACGTCGGCGAACACCTGCGCGACGGCGCGTTCGGCGTCGGTGGCCGGTTCGCGGCGCGCGCCCGCGGTGGTGGCGGTCGCCTGCGGCACCGGCAGGGCGCGCCGGTCGAGCTTGCCGTTGACGGTGAGCGGCAGCTCGTCGAGGACGACCACGATGTCCGGAACCATGTAGCCGGTGAGGAAGGCACCGAGCTGCTCGCGCACGCGGGCCACGTCGACGTCCGCGCCGGCGCGCGGCACGACGTAGCCGACGAGCCGGTCGCCGAGACCGTCGTCGCGGACCACGGCGACCGCCTGGGCCACCGCGTCGGCACGCAGCAGCGCCGCCTCGACCTCGCCCAGCTCGATGCGGAAGCCCCGCAACTGCACCTGCGCGTCGCTGCGCCCGGCGTACTCGAGCTCGCCGTCGGCGTTCCACCGCGCGACGTCGCCGGTGCGGTACAGCCGGCCCGCCCCGAAGGGGTCGGCGACGAACCGCGCGGCGGTCAGTCCCGGCCGGCCGAGGTAGCCGCGGGAGAGCTGGTCACCGGAGACGTACACCTCTCGCCCGGCACGCCGACCGGGACGGGCTGCAGCCGCCGGTCGAGCACCCGCAGCCGCAGCCCCGGCAGGGAGCGGCCGATCCGGCTGGCGGCACCGGGGCGCGCGGCGCCGCGGTCGAGGGCCAGGAACGACACGTGGACCGTGGTCTCGGTGATGCCGTACATGTTGACCAGCGTCGGCGCCACGGGCCGGCGCCGGTACCAGCCGTCGAGCTTGCCGAGGTCGAGCGCCTCACCGCCGAACACGACGTACCGCAGTGCGAGCGGATCGGCGTCGGGCCGCTCCACGGACGCCACCCGGTCGGCCTCGTCGAGCTGAAGGAACGCCGAGGGGGTCTGGTTGAGCACGGTGACCCGCTCGGCCCGCAGCAGCTCGAGGAACTGTTCGGGCGAGCGGGAGGTGAGGTAGTCGACGACGACGAGCCGGCCGCCGTACAGCAGCGGTCCCCACAGCTCCCACACCGTGAAGTCGAATGCGTAGGAGTGGAACAGCGTCCACACGTCGTCGGCACCGAACCCGAACAGCGGTTCGGCGTTGGCGAACAGGGTCAGCACGTTGCGGTGGGTGACCGCGACGCCCTTGGGGCGGCCGGTGGAGCCGGAGGTGTAGATGACGTAGGCGCGGTTGTCCGCATGCAGCGGCGCGCTCCGCTCGGCGTCGGCGAGCGGCCCGGACGGCGCGTGCGGGTCGTCGTCCTCGACGTACACCCGGGGCACGCCGACGTCCGGCAGAGCGTCGCCGTCACCGGTGGTGGTGGTGGTGACGACGCAGCGCGGACGTGCGTCCTCGAGCATGTACCGCAGCCGCTCCGCCGGATACGTGGTGTCGGTGGGCAGATACGCGGCACCGGACTTGAGCACCGCCAGCAGCGCCACGATCAACTCGGCCGACCGGGGCAGCGCGACGGCCACGAGCTCCTCCGGGCCCGCTCCGGCCGCGACGAGCCGGCGGGCGAGGCGGTTGGCGCGCGCGTCGAGTTCGGCGAACGAGAGGGTGCGTCCGGCGAACGTGACGGCCGGGGCGTCGGGGCTGCGGCGGACGACGGCGTCGAAGCGGTCGACGAGGGTCGCCGCTGCGGGCACCCGGGCCCCGGGCCCGAGGGTGCTCCACTCGGTGAGGATCCGCTCGGCCTCGGCGTCGTCCAGGAACGGCAGCGCGCCGACCGGGGTGGCGGCGTCCGCGGTGACGCCGCGCAGGATCCGGGTGAACCGGTGGGCGAGGGACCGCATGGTGGGGGCGTCGAAAAGATCGGTGGCGTAGGCGAGTTCGACGGTCATGCCGCCGGGGGCGCCGCGCTCCGAGAGATGCTCGGCGACGGTGACCTGCAGATCGAACTTCGCGATGGCCGTGTCGAATTCGACCCCGGAGATGCTCAGGTGGGGCAGCTCGAGGGCGGACTGCGGCAGGTTCTGGAAGGTGAGCATCACCTGGAACAGCGGGTGCCGGGCCTGCGAGCGGGGCGGGTCGAGCACCTCGACGAGCCGTTCGAACGGCATGTCGGCGTTCGCGAACGCCTCGAGGTCCGTGCCGCGCACCCGGGCGAGCAGGTCGGCGAACGGCTCACCGGGTTCGACGGCGGTGCGCAGCACCAGCGTGTTGACGAACATGCCGATCAGGTCGTCCAGGGCGGCCTCGCCGCGGCCCGCGACGGGGGTGCCGACGGCGATGTCGTCGGTGCCGGACAGCCGGGCCAGCAGCACGGCCAGCGCCGTGTGCACCACCATGAACACGCTCGCGTTGTGGGTGCGGGCCAGGTCGGCGAGCGCCGCATGCAGTTCGCCGTCGATCGGGACATGAAGGGCGGCACCACGATTGGACGCCACAGCGGGACGGGGCCGGTCCGCCGGGAGGGTGAGTTCCTCGGGCAGGTCGGCGAGCTGCGCGCGCCAGTAGTCGAGCTGCCGCGACAGCACGGATTCCGGGTCGTCCTCGTCGCCGAGCACCTCGCGCTGCCAGAGCGCATAGTCGGCGTACTGAACCGACAACGGCGGCAGCGGATTCGGCTCGTGGCGGGTGCGCGCCCGATAGGAGGCGACGACGTCGCGGGTCAGCGGCGTCATGGAGAAACCGTCGCCGGAGATGTGGTGCACGACGAAGACGAGCACGTGCTCCTCGTCGGAGATCCGCAACAGCGCGACGCGCCACGGCACGGCGGCGGTGACGTCGAACCCGGTGCCGACCAGTTCGAGCACGCGAGCGGGAACGTCCTCGGCGGCCACCTCGACGGGAGCGAGATCCGGCAGGACCTCGCCCGCCGGCAGCACCACCTGGTAGCCGTCGCCGTCGATCTCCGGGTAGACGGTGCGCAGCGACTCGTGCCGGGCGACGAGGTCGGCGACCGCGCCGTGCAGGGCGTCGACGTCGAGGCGCCCGGCGAGCCGGATCGCGACGGGGATGTTGTCCACCGCCGACTCGGGCGCGAACCGGTTCAGGAACCACATGCGCTGCTGGGCGAGCGACAACGGGATCCGCTCGGGGCGGTCGCGGGCGACCAGCGCCACGGCACCCGAGCCGGCCTGCGACTCGAGCCGCGCCGCGAGCGCCTCCACCGTCGGCGCCTCGAACACCAGCGGCACCGGCACCCGGGTGTCGAGGGCCGCGCCGAGCCGGGCGACGAGCCGGGTGGCGACGAGGGAGTTTCCGCCGAGGTCGAGGAACGAATCGTCGAGACCGACCCGCTCGACGCCGAGGACGTCGGCGAAGACGTCGGCGACGGCCTGCTGGGCCGGGGTCTGCGGCGCCCGGTACTCCCGGACCGCGAACACCGGGGCGGGAAGGGCCGCGCGGTCGAGCTTGCCGACGGGATTGAGCGGCACCTCGGCGATGGGGACGACCGCCGCCGGGAGCATGTAGTCGGGCAGGAAGCCGGCCGCGAACTCGACGAGAGCGCCGGTGTCGAGGTCCGCGCCCCCGGCGGCCGGCACGACGTAGGAGACGAGCGCGGTCTCCCCGGACGGCAGGGCGCGGCCCACGGTGGTGGCGAACTCGACGTCCGGGTGCCGGACGAGGACCGCGTCGATCTCGGTGAGTTCGATGCGGTAGCCGCGGATCTTGACCTGGAAGTCGGAGCGACCGAGGTACTCGGTCACACCGCTGTCGTCGGGCGCACGAGGTCGCCGGTGCGGTACATGCGCGCCCCGCCGTCGGCGAACGGATTGGCGACGAACCGGTCGGCGGTCAGGCCCGGACGGGCGTGATACCCCAGCGCGAGCTGTGCGCCCGCCAGGTACAGCTCACCGGTGACACCGGCGGGGACCGGGCGCAGGTGCGTGTCGAGCACGTATGCCCCCACGCCGGGAATCGGGGTGCCGATGCGGATCGGCTCCCCCGGGTGCAAGGGGGTACTGCTCACCGCGAGGACGGTCGCCTCGGTCGGCCCGTATCCGTTGAAGAAGTCGCGGCCGGGCGCGGCCCAGCGCTCGACGAGATCGGGACCGAAGCTCTCCCCCGCCACCACGACCACGCGCAGGTCGTCCAGGCCCTGCGGGTCGACGGACCCCAGCGCCGCCGGGGTGATGAAGGTGTGGGTGACGCGCTCGGCCGCGAGCAGCTCCGCCAGGTCCGTGCCACCGACGATCGTCGGCGGCGAGACCACCAGGGTCGCGCCGGCGGTGAAGGCGCTCAGCAGCTCGAGCATCGACACGTCGAAGCTGGGCGAGCAGATGTGCAGCACCCGCGCCTCGGCGGTGACCCGGTAGTGCTCGCGTTCGGCGGTGATCAGGCCGGCGATGCCGGTGTGCGGGACGGACACGCCCTTCGGCAGGCCCGTCGACCCGGAGGTGTAGATCATCCAGGCCGGGTGCAGCTCGGACAGCGGCCGGATCCGATCGGCGTACGACACCGGGTGGCCGGGGCGGGCGGCGATGTCACCGGCCACGCCGGGATCGTCGAGCGCGGTCCACCGCACCGAGCCCGGCAGGTCCGCGGCGAAGGCCGTGAGGGTCAGGCCGACGGCCGCGCCGGAGTCGGACACCATGTGCAGGACCCGCTCGGCCGGGTACTTCGGGTCGACGGGCAGGAACGTCGCCCCCGACTTCGCCACCGCCCACACGGACAGGACGGACTCCACCGAGCGGGGCACGGCGACCGCCACCACATCGCCCGGGCCGATGCCCCGCTCGATCAGCAGCCGCGCCAGCTGCGACGACTTCTCGTCCAGCTCCCGGTACGTGAGCGTCGCCCCGCCCGCCGCGACGACCGCCGGGTGGTCGCCGCGTTCCTCCACGGCCGATACCAGCAGTTGCGGCAGCAACGTCGCCTGGGTGCGGGTGCGGGAGCCCCGCTGGGGGCGGGTGGGGGCGGGCCGGCGGCTGCGGGCGGGACGTTCGCGGCGCTCCACGGCCGGCGACTGGGGAGCGATCGCCGGATCGCTCCCGCCCAGGCTGCCGTCGTGTCGAGAAGACCGCATGTAGATGCCCACATCCTTCGCTTCGGTTCCGTTGCTCGCGCGCGAACGAGCAAGCATAGTCACTGCGCCCGGCGCCCTCGGCGGGACCGTACCGGCCGGTAGCCGCCACTCGTTCATCCACCGATGCGCCCGCGACGTTACCCTCGGGCCCCCGCCGGGACCGGACGCGGGGGGGCGCCCCCCAAAAAAAAGGGGGACCCCCCCCGCGGCGGGCCGGACCTCAGTCGACGACGACCCGATTGGCCGTGCGCCACCGCTCGAGCAGGTCCTCCGGCGCCCGATCGACCACGACCACCACCGCCAGATCCTCGAGCCCCCCGGGTTCGAGGGTGTCGAGCGCGTCGGCGGTCAGGTGGGCGTGGGTGACCCACTCGTCGTACAGGGCGGCGTCGAGTGCCTCCCCCGAGTCGGCGCCCTCGGGCACCACGACGACCGTCGCGCCGGTGGCCGTGACCAGCAGCGGCTCGAGCGCACCGGCCTCCGCCGCGGTCGACCCGACCGCGGCGCTGCGCGACTCGTACGTCAGGCCGTACTGCTCGCGCAGCTCGCCGATCCGGTCGATCAGCTCGGCCTGGGTGAACGTGCGGGTCGCGGTGATCAGGGCCGGGCTCTCGGACTCGACGACGCGGAGCCGGTCCGCGTACGAGACGGGGTGTGCGGCCTGCGCCGCCTGCTCGGCGCGCAGCTGCTCGTCGTCGAGCTGCAGCCACGTGACGGTGCCGGGCAGGCCGGCGGTGAGTTCCGCCACGGTCAAGCCCAGCGTCACCCCTGCGGCGCCCGGCGTCCCGACGAACGGGCCGCCGGGATCGACCATCAGCAGGGCCGCGCCGGTCTTGGCGACCGCCCACTGCGCCACCACCGACTGCACCGACCGCGGGACGGCGACGGCGACGACGTCGCCGGTGCCGATGCCGCCCGCGATGAGCAGCCGCGCCAGCCGCGACGACCGCGCGTCCAGCTCGCGGTACGGCACCTCGGTGCCGTCGACGGCCACGGCCGGGGCTTCCGGATCCTCCTCGACCACGTGGGCCAGCACGGCGGCGAGCGTGCGGCCGGTGCTCGCGACCGGGGCCGCCGCCGGCTCGGCCTCGGCGACGAGGTGTGCCCGCTCCGCGGCGTCCATGAGGTCGATGTCCCCCACCGCCGCCTGGGCGTCGGCCACGAAGGCGTCGAGGACCCGCACGAACCGCTGCGAGAGCACGGTCACCTCCGTCTCGTCGAAGTACCGCTCCAGGTACTTGAAGGTGAACACGATCTCCGACTGCGCGAGGGTGAGCAGCGTCAGCGGGTAGTGGGTCGCGTCGTCGAGCCGGACGTCCGTGACGGTCATGCCGTCGAGGTCCGTGGCGGCGGAGGACAGCGCGGCCCGGTCGATCGGGTACGACTCGAACACGAGCAGCGTGTCGAATCCGATCCTGCCGCCCGCCCGCTGCTGGATCTCGGTCAGACCCAGGTAGTGGTGGCCGAGCAGTTCCGCCTGCTGTGCCTGCACGCGGCGCAGCAGCTGCGCGACGGTCTCGTCGTCATCGGTGTCCACCCGCACCGGCAGGGTGTTGATGAACAGGCCGACCATCGACTCGACGCCGGGCAGCTCGGCCGGCCGGCCGGACACGGTGGCGCCGAAGGTCACGTCGGGGCGTCCCACGATCCGGCCGAGCAGCACCGCCCACGCCGCCTGCACCAGGGTGTTCACGGTGACCCCGAGGCTCGCGGCCAGGGCGGTCACCGCCGCGGCGCGTTCCTCGTCGAACACCACGTGCACCGAGGAGATGGCGTCCGCGTCGGGATGCCGCACCGACGGGGCGAGGACGGTCGGCTCCTCGACGCCGGCGAGCGCCTTCGCCCACACCGCGAGCGACGCCTCCCGGTCCTGCTCCGCCAGCCACTCGAGGAACTCCCGGTAGGAGCGGACGGCCGGGAGCGCAGTGGTGTCCCCGTGCGTGACGTACAGCGCCATGAGGTCCTGCATGAGGACCGGCATGGACCATCCGTCGAGCAGGATGTGGTGGACCGTCACCGCGAGCAGCGAGCGGCCCTCGGCCACGTCGACGAACAGGAACCGGATCAGCGGGGCGGTGCCGAGGTCGAAGCGCCGGACCTGCTCGTCGCGCAGGATGCGGGCCAGGTCGGCGTCGCGGTCGTCCTCGGCGAGGCCGCCGAGGTCCTCGTGCCGCCACTGCACCTCGACGTCACCCAGCACCAGCTGCACGGGATCGCCGCTATCGGTGACGAACACCGCCCGCAGGTTCGGGTACCGGTCCAGCAGCGCCTGCGCCGCGGCACGCAGCCGTCCCGGATCGACCACACCGCCGAGCTCGAGCACCGCCTGCATCGTGTAGACGTCCACGCTCGCCTCGGTCATGAGCGCGTGGAAGTGCAGACCCGCCTGCAGCGGCGACAGCGGCCACGCGTCGGTCACCGACGGGTACCGCGACTGCCACACGTCGAGGTCGTGCTGGGCGACCGACACGAGCGGCACGTCCGACGGGGTCAGGCCCCCGGCGCCCGGCTCCCGGACGTGGCGGGCCAGCGCAGCGAGCGCCTCGTGCCAGTGCTGTGCCAGCTCCTCGATCTCCGAGCGCTCGACCACCCCGGCGGGGAAGCCGAAGCGCGCCTCGAGCTGCGGGCCCTCCGGGCCGTACGACACGGTCGCCGCGACGTCGACCGTCGCGGTGACGGGCAGGCCGGCGGGGCGGACCGTGAGGTCGCCGAACGCATCCGCCGGCGCCCACGCGCCGCCCGCGGCGGCCGGGACCGGCTCACCGTAGTGGAACGCAACCTGCGGCCGCGGAGCGCCGAGTTCCCCGGCGGAATCGCGGTCGAGGTGCCGCAGCAGCCCGAAGCCGGCACCACCGTCGGGCAGGGCCCGCAGCTGTTCCTTGACCGCCTTGACGGCGGTGCCCATCGCCGGTCCCCCGGCGAACGCGTCGTCGAGGTCGATTCCCTCGAACCCGGCGCGGAACGGGAACGCGGTGGCGAACCATCCGACGGTCCGGGACAGGTCGGCACCGGGGACCACGGCCGCGTCGCGTCCGTCCCCGTCCACCGCGAGCAGCGTGGACGTCATGTCGATCCCCCGGTCCCGGCGCCACCGCACCAGCGCCAGGCCGAGCGCGGTGACCAGACCGTCACGGACGGTGCCGTGGAACCGCTCGGGCACCGCGGTGAGCAGCGCCTCCGTGTCCGTGGCCGGGACGGTGCTGCGCACCTGCTCGACCGTGGCGCCGAGATCGACGGCCGGGTCGAGCGGGCGGTCCCCGATCGGGAAGTCCGGTCCGTCGAGGATCGACCGCCACAGTGCGAGTTCCGTGCGGCGCTCGGGGCGGCCGGCCGCCTCGACCAGCCCGTGCGCCCAGCGGCGCAGGGAGGTGCCGACCGGAGGCAGCACCACCGGGCGTCCGGCCGCGAGGGCGTCGTACGCGGCGGCCAGATCGTCGACCAGGATGCGCCAGGACGCGTCGTCGGCCACGAACCGGTGGGCGACGATCAGCAGCGCCTCGCCGCGCCCGTCGTCGACGCGGACGAACTGCACCATCCGGCCCGCGGCGGGGTCGAGTCGCTCGACGGCCGCCCCGAGGGCCCGCTCGGCGCGGGCCCGCACGTCGTCGGCCGCGCCGGCTGCCGGTTCCGCCTGCGCCAGCAGGGGTTCCGGGTCGACGGTGCCGGCGGCACGCACCCGCAGGGCGACGGCGCCGTCGCCGTCGTGCTCGACGATCGCACGCAGCGCGTCGTGGTGGTCGACGAGCACGCCGATCGCCCCGGCCAGGGCGTCGTGGTCGACGCCGGAGGGCAGCGTCACCGCCGTGGACACGGCGAGCCGTTCGACGGGGCCGGCGGCGTCGAGCGCGTCACGCATCGCCGGCGTCAGCGGGACGTCGCCGACACCGCCGCCGGGCAGTTCGGCCGGTGCACCCTCCCCACCGCCGGTGAGGGTGGCGATCTCCGCCAGACCCGCGACGGTCTTGCGTTCGAACACGTCCCGCGGGGTGAACACCACGCCGCGGGCCTTCGCGCGCGAGACCAGCTGGATCGAGACGATGCTGTCGCCGCCGAGGGCGAAGAAGTCGTCGTCGAGGCCGACCTGTTCGAGGCCGAGCACCTCGGCGAACACCCGCGCCACGGCCTCCTCCGTGACGGTGGTCGGGGCCCGGAACTCCCGGGCCTCGAACACCGGCGCCGGCAGCGCCCTGCGGTCGAGCTTGCCGTTGACGTTCAGCGGCAGCGCCTCGAGCACCACGAACGCCGCCGGCACCATGTACGACGGCAGGTCCCGCCCGAGTTGCGTGCTCACGTCGGCGACGTCGAGCACGACGCCGGGCTGCGGCACCACGTAGGCGATCGCCTGCGGTCCGACCCGGTCGTCCTCGCGGACGATCACCGCCACGTCCCGGATACCGTCGACGCCGCGCAGCGCGGCCTCGATCTCGCCGAGCTCGATGCGGAAACCGCGAATCTTGACCTGGAAGTCCGTGCGTCCGACGTACTCCAGGCGACCCGCCGGGTCCCACCGCACCAGGTCACCCGTGCGGTAGAGCCGTTCGCCGTCGCCGAACGGCGAGGCGACGAACCGCTCCGCCGTCAGATCCGCCCGGCCGTGGTAGCCGCGCGCCAGCTGCGCACCCGCCAGGTACAGCTCACCGGGCACGCCGGCCGGGACCGGATTCAGGCGCGCGTCGAGCACGT
>NZ_JBSNCE010000026.1:0-89031 GCF_053764755.1 Rhodococcus sp. 2H158 | reverse complement strand
CCCCGGCGGCGGCCAGCGCCGGGATCTGGTTCTCGGCGTTGCGCGGCGCGAGGAACCCGATCAGCGCCTGCCCCGACCGCATCCGGGCGACCTCGGCATCCGACGGCGGCGCCACCTTGAGCACCACATCCGCCGACCACGCATCCCCGATCCGCGCACCGGCCTCGACGTAGGCCTCGTCCGGGATCAGCGCACCGAGCCCGGCCCCGGACTCGACGACCACGTCGAGCCCCTTCTCGAGCAACGACGGGACGATCATCGGCACCAGCGCGACCCGCCGCTCGCCGTCGTTGGTTTCCCGAACGACGCCGACGGTGGGAGGCGGTGCTGACGGAGAACGGGAATCAATTGATACGTCCATGGTTCGACTTTCGTGAGGTAAGAACACATCGCTTACGAGGTGGTGCTGTGTCAGAGTGCATGTGACCTGCGTCCGCCCGTCAGATACCTGCCGCCGACAGGACGTTCTCGCGATGGCGGTCGACATCACCGAACAGGGCTGCGTCGCTCGTGGCTCGGCGGAAGTAGAGATGAGCCGGGTGTTCCCACGTGAATCCGATGCCACCGTGCAGCTGGATATTCTCGCGGGCGCAGTCCTGGAAGGCACGGGTACACACGACCGCGGCCATCGGCGCGGCCACCCCCACCTGATCGGACCCTTCGTGCAGTGCCCACACTGCATGAACGACTGCCGAGCGAGCATCGTCGGCAACGATTGCCAGATCTGCGCAGCGATGCTTGATCGCCTGGAACGAGCCGATCTCGCGGCCGAACTGCACGCGGACCTTCACGTAGTCCACCACCATGCGCAGGGCTTCCTCCGCCCCGCCCAGTTGTTCGCACGCCACTGCGACCGTCAGGAGGTTCTGCAGATCGGTAAGCACTGCGTCCGCGATGCCGGGCTCCCCGACGGGACGCGCCGTCACCCCGTCGAAGTCGAGTCGCGCGAAGGACCGGGTGAGATCCATGGAATCCTGAACGGTGCGCCGGATACGGGAATCGTCGGTGTCGACGACGAACAACCGCCCACCGTCGGGGGTGCGGGCACGAACGAACACCCACCCGGCCGTCGCCCCGTCCAGGACGAACGAGGTGTGTCCCGTGATCGTCCAGGTGCCGTCGGTCTGCGCGACTGCCTTGAGGTCTTCGGGCACGGTGCCGTCGTTGCGGAATGCACCGAGCGCAACCGTCGCCGTCCGTGAGCCGTCGAGCAACGCCGGGAGCAGCTCCGTTCGCGTCTTCTCGTCGCCGGCCCGCGCGAGGAGACCCTGGGCAAGCACGACCGAACTGAGGATCGGCAGGGGCGAGAGGACCCTTCCCGCTTCCTCGAGCACGATCGCCAAACCTGCGACGCCGATGCCCGCGCCGCCCAGGTCTTCGGGTTCTGCGACACCGGCGAGGCCCAGTTCCTTGCACGCGCGGGACCAGCGCGCCGGATCCCACCTCGGTTGCCCCTCGGGCGCGGCCGTGACTTCGCCTTCGTCGAGGAAGTCCCGGACCACCTCGCGGAGGGCAGCGAGATCCTCGTCCTCTCGAAGAATCATCGGGTTCCCTCTCCCAGCCGGGCCCGCGCGTTCAGCTCGTCCCGCAGCGCCCGCCGCAGCAGCTTTCCGGTCTCGTTGAACGGCAGTTCCGTCCATTCATGGATGTGCGCCGGCACCCGTGTCGAGCGCAGCCGGGCGCGCACCCAGTCCTGCAACGCGGATTCCGACACGACCGCTCCGGGCACGGCGACGACGACGGCCTCGACTCGCTCGCCCCACTCGGGGTCCGCGACGCCGACTACCGCGGCTTCGGCGATCGCGGGATGCTCGGTGAGGACGTCCTCGATTTCACCGGGCGAGATGTTCTCGCCACCGCGGACAATCACGTCGTCGGCGCGACCGTCGAGGAACAGATACCCCTCGGAGTCGAGACGTCCGCGATCCCGTGTGGGATACCATCCGTCGGCATCGAGTGCGCTGTGCGAGGTGTACTCACCGGCGACCTGCTCTCCGCGGACGAACACCTCCCCGTATTCCCCGGCGGGGACCGGAGCGCCGGTGTGATCCCGAATCTCGACCTCCACCGAGTGCAGAGGCCGGCCGACCGAGCCGAGCCGTGCCCGGACGTCGGGATCGACGCTTGCGAGGGCGGCACGATGATCCTCCGGGCCCAGCACCGCGATCGTCGAACTCGTCTCGGTGAGTCCGTATGCGTTGACGAAGTCGACATCGGGCAGCAGCTCCATGGCGCGCTCGACCGTCTGCTGCGGCATCCGGCCCCCGCCGTAGGACAGCGCCCGCAGCGCCGGCAGCCGGGTGCCGGTCGCTTCCAGAACATCGAGGATCCGTCCGAGCATGGTCGGAACCACCATTGCCTGGGTAATGCTCTCTGCGGCAGCAAGTTCCACCCACGGCTCGGGCGAGAACGACGGCAGCTGAACCATGCGGCGACCCGCATAGACCGAGCTGAGGATCGAACTGACACCCGCGATGTGGTAGTTGGGAACCGAAACCAGGATGGCTTCGTCCTCGTCGGCGTTGAAGAACTCGACGGTGCCGACGATGTAGTTGGTCAGGTGCCGGTGCCGCAGAACCGCGGCCTTCGGTGTGCCCGTGGTACCGCTGGTGAACAGCAGGACCGCGGGGGCGTCCGGATCCACGAAGGGCAGGTCCGGATCGGCGACGGATGACGACGCGGCGCGAGTGACGTCGTCGGTGCGACGGATCAGCACGTCCTCACGCGCGGTGAGTCGACCGGCCGCGTCCGCTCCCACCACGACCGTCGCAGGCGCGAGCCGGCCGACCGCCTCGTCGAGCTGAGCGTCGGTGAGCCGATAGTTCAGCGGTGCGATCGGAAGCCCGGCGGCGGCCGCCCCGAAGAGCAGGACCGGAACGGCGGGGGTGTTGAGGTCCAGCAGCGCGACATGCTCGTGATCCGATGCAGTCAACTGCGCAGCCAGAGTGCGTGCTCGGTCGAGCAACTGGCGGTAGGTCAGCCCCCCGTCGCGGGATCCGACGGCGATCCGATCGGGTGCGGTGTCCGCCGCCATCTCGAGGAGCATGGTGAGATTCATCGGTTTCTCCTCAGTCCGACGACGGCAGCGGCTTCGAGGACTTGAGCGTGAGCGGACGGCCGTCGACGGTGAGCGTTCCCACGCCGGCCTTGACGCACAGGACCTCGAGTCCGGTGTCCTGGTCCTCGTATCGCTTTCCGACCTGCGTGCCGTCGGTCAGCCCGGCGGCGGGCTGACCGCCGCCTTCGGCGGGGGCTGCGGTATCGATCATCGGCTGTCCGCCGCATTCGACGACCACTTCGCCCGCCGGACGTACGACGACAACGGACGTATCGCATACGGTGCTGCGGAGTTTGGTTCCCGGCTTCATGTCATTTCCTTCTCGGTGCTGGAGCAATGGTCGACGTTCAGTTCAGGGCGAGTTCTTCGTCCACGAACAGCTCCCGGAACTTCGCCAGCGCCTGCTCCCGTCGGGCGGGGAGGTGGCCGGTCGGGAAGAGCCCGGGCGCGGGTTCCACGCCGCGCAACAACTGCTTGGCGACCTGGATCTTGTGGAGTTCGGTGGCACCATCTGCGAGAGCCATGTGGAAGCTCTCCATCACCCAGCTGCCGAATGGCATCTCCGTGGAGATGCCGAGGGATCCGTGGATCTGGATGGCACGACCGGCGACGTCGAGTAGCACCTTCGGCATCGCGGCCTTGACGGCGGAGATGTCGATGACGACCTTGCGGTAGTCGTTGTACTTGTCGATCTTCCATGCCGTCTGCAGAACCAGCAGCCGGAACTGCTGGAGCTGGATCCACGAGTCGGCGATCATTTCCTGAACGAGCTGGTGATCGGCCAGGGTGCCGCCGCGGCTCTGCCGTGACACGGCACGCTCGAGCATCATGTCGAGCGACTGCTGGACGAGTCCGACGGTGCGCATCGCATGGTGGATCCGGCCGCCGCCGAGTCGGGTCTGTGCCACGGCGAAGCCCTGGCCCCGCTCCCCGAGCAGGTGGTCCTTCGGGATCCGCACATCGGTGTAACGGATGTAGGCGTGCGTACCACCGAGGTTCTCGTGCCCCGACACACCGACGTTGCGGATGATCTCGATTCCCGGCGTATCCGACGGAACGACGAACATCGACGCGCGATGGTGCCGGTCCGCGTCGGGATCGGTGACCGCCATGACGATCAGGAACGACGCGAAGTTGGCGTGCGAGGAGAACCACTTCTCCCCGTTGATCACCCACTCGTCACCCACCAGCTCGGCGCGGGTGGTGAACGCGGTCGGGTCCGAGCCCCCTTGCGGCTCGGTCATCGAATAGGCGGAGACGATGTTGTTTTCGATCAGCGGCTCGAGGTAGCGCTTCTTGAGTTCGTCGTTGCCGTAGTGCGCCAGGATCTCGGCGTTACCCGAATCCGGTGCGTGGCAACCGAAGACGACCGGACCGCTGTGCGTGCGGCCGAGCTTCTCGTTGAGCAGTGCGAGCTTGAGCTGGCCGTATCCGGGGCCGCCGAGTTCGGGGCCGAGGTGGCAGGCCCACAGCTTGTGTTCACGTACCTGCTGCTGCAGCGGTTTGATCATGGAGTTGCGGACGGGATCATTGACGTTCCAGGCATGGTCGACGACGCGATCGACCGGCTCGATTTCCTCGGTGACGAACTCCTCGACCCATTCGAGGTCTTTACGGTACTCGTCGTCGGGTTCGAATCCCCAGCTCATAGCCATATCTCTTCTCCAAACTCAGCGGGTGAGGACGGTGCAGGCACTGATGCCCGGGGCGCCGTAGACGTGGGTGAAGGCCGTGCGGGGTGAGCCCGGAACCTGTCGGTCGCCGGCGTCGCCACGCAACTGCAGGACGTTCTCGTAGACCTGGCGCAGCCCGGTCGCGCCGATCGGTTCACCGTTCGCGAGCACACCACCGTCGGTGTTGATCGGCAGCCGTCCGTCGATCTCGGTGGCGCCGGTCTTGATCAGGGCGCCCTGTTCGCCGTGCTCGCACAGCCCGGTCTCGGCCATGTGCATGATCTCGGCGCCGGATTCGGTGTCCTGGATCTGCGCCAGATCGATCTCGCTCGGTTCGATGCCTGCGGCTTCGAACGCAGCCGCGGCTGCTTCGACCGAGGGACCGTCCGCGACAGCCGGCGACGTCCAGGGGCTGTACACCTCGAACGAGCCGAACCGACGCGACCTGAATTCGCAGGATCGCAGGTAGATCGGCGTCGAGGTGTACTGCTTCGCGCGATCTGCCCGGGCCAGAACGAGCGCCACCGCCCCCTCTCCCGGCGAACAGAACATGTACTGCGTGAGGGGGTAGCTGATCATGGGCGCGGTGGCGATCTCCTCGACCGACAACGGCTTGCGGCGCCACGCGTTCGGATTGCGTGAACCGTTGCGGAACGCCTTCGCGGCCACCTCGGCGAGCGTGGCGTGTTCGATGCCGTGCCCACCCATGTAGCGCTGGATCTTCATGGCGAAGAACTGCGTCGTGACCATCATGCCGGTCTCGCCGTACCACGCACCGAGCCCCAAGTTCTCCGGGTCCTCGTTGAACGCACCGGGGGAATGCTTGTCGAAGCCGACCACCATGCCGACGTCGTACGCACCGGAGAGGATGGCGTGACGGGCGGACGTGAGCGCGGAGCCGCCCGTACCGCATCCGTTCGAGACGTTGATGAACGGAAGACCGGTCATGCCGAGCTCGGACACCAACGTGTCCGCGTCACCGGCGGAATAACTTCCGCCGTAGGCAAATTGCATGTCCTTCCACTCCACACCGGCATCGGCGAGAGCCCGCCGAACGGCATAGGCGCCCTGTGCCCGCCCGCTCACACCAGGGGTGCGACCGAACGGGTGGATGCCGATTCCGACGATGGCGACGTCCTTCGGGTTCATCGGATGTCCTCGCCTTCCGAGTCGAGGGGTGCGAAGGCGTAGGTGAGCACCGTCGTTCCGTCAGGGTCGGTGAAGGCAGGGATCAGACGAAGCCCGTAACGGTTCCCGTTGTTCAACCTCTGTGGGTCGTTCTCGGTGAGGACGGATTCGACGAGTACCTCCCCCAGGTCGATGTATCCGACTCCGTAGGGTGTGAACGGTCCGCCATCGGAGCGGTACGGCGACTTGGGTTCGAACCCCTGCACGGTGAACGCCCACAGTGTTCCTTCGCGCGGTAGTTCGTGGGGTTGTGTGTTGGTGCGACTGCAACGGGGGCACGCATCGTGGAAGGGGAAGGTCACCGTCGCGCAGTCCGCGCAGCGACTCCCGCACAGCGCCGGTCCGTCGCCGGAGCCGGTGTCGATGTCAGTCGTGAACAGCGTCCGGTCGATCAATCGATACGGCTTCACGTCCGGTCCTTTCTGTACGAATATGCGTGCGACGCAATAGCGGATGGGCGGTACGGGCCGCGACGGCGGGACCAGCCGACCCGGCCACGCTCGCCCAGCGTCGCTGGGATGTGATGCGGCTCGCATCCACTTACGGACACTGTATTCATCATGAGGAAAAAAGGCAAGGAGATGTCGGATCTTCGCGGGACCGGCGAGCGGCTCCCGACCTGCCCTGTCAGCGGCGGCAGTCCCGCCACGGCGTCGTGCGGTCCGAGCGCGGCTCTGCCGGCAGGCCGAGCATGCGTTCGGCGATGATGTTGCGCTGGATCTCGTCGGATCCGCCCGCGATGCGGTAGCCCGGCACGCCGAGCACGTGCTGGCTCCACGCGAACGTGCCCCATTCCCCGGAGTCGACAACGAGCCGGGGACCGAGCGCCGCAGCGACGAAGTCGGAGATCCCCAGCATCCGGTGCACCCATTGCATCTTTCGAACGGACCCCACCGCGCCGAGAGGATGCCCCAGCTTCCTGGCCTGCTCGTCGCGAGCGTGGGCGATCTCTCCGAGCTTGTGCGCGATGACCACGTCCGCGAGTTGCTGCCGCAGCACGGGGTCCCGGTCGGCCCCGGTGAACGCGGCCAATCCCAAGGTCTGCAGACAACTGCCGCCCACGCCGGCCGAGGACGAACTGGCCCCGCGCTCGAAACCGAGGGTGGTCAATGCCACCTTCCAACCGGCCCCGACCTCACCGAGGCGCAGGCTGTCCGGAATCCGTACTTCGTCGAGAAACACCTCGTTGAAGCTGGTCCCACCCGACATCTGACGCAGCGGCCGGATCTCGATGCCGGGCGAATCCATGGGGACGAGGAAGGCGGTCATGCCCTGATGTTTGGGGACGTCCGGATCGGTGCGAGCGATGAGCTCACCCCACTGCGAGAACTGCGCCCCGGAAGTCCACACCTTCTGCCCGCTGATCACCCAATCGTCACCGTCCCGCACGGCGCGGGTCCCCAGCGACGCCAGATCCGATCCCGCCCCTGGCTCGGAGAAGAGCTGACACGCGAGCTCGCGCCCGCTCAGGAACGAGCGGATGAAGCGCTGCTTCTGCTCGTCCGTGCCGAGCAGCCGAATGGTCGGCGCGATCAGATGGAGAGTGACCGAAAGCAACTCGTGAGCTCCGCCGCTGTCGAAAGCCCGTTCCTCCGCGGCGAACGCGTCCTCGAACTCCGGCGACAGTCCACGACCACCGAACTCCTCGGGCCACGTCAGAGCCCCGTATCCGGCCTCGTACTTCGTTCGCTGCGATTCCCGCAACCGGTCGAGGAGCGCCTTCTCCGCCTCGAACGACAGGTTGTGGAACACGGAGACATCGTCCGAACCGCTGCCCCAGACAGGAACACCGTCGTCCGCGCCGGCCCGCGGCAGGCCCGATTCGGCGAGCCAGGCCCGAGCCTGATCGCGAAACTCCTCCAAGTTCGGAGTGCGCACCCGAACCACCTCCTTCGAGCCCAGGGCTCGTGTTGAACGTCCTTCGAGCCCGAGGCTCGTGTTGAAATGTCGATAACGCCTCTATTCGCCCCGGCTGCCGAAGCGAAGATCACGGCGTGAGGAGCCCCAGAGCGCGACGGGCCAGTGGTGCCACCGCGGCGCCGCGCTCGCCCATTCGCGGGTCCGTCGTCTCGCCCCGGACGTACCGGGCATAGAGCTGTTGCAGGATCACGACGGTCTTCCAGCAGCCGAAAGCCTCGTACCACGCGATATCCCCGAGATCGAGTGTGCTGCTCCGCGCGTATCGTTCCACCACGGCCTGCCGACCCGGCAGCCCGAGCGCGTACATCCCCGGTACCGCGATGAACGCGGCGTCGGACGACGGATCGACGGTGGAATCGGGCCAGTAGTTCAACAGGGTTCCCAGGTCCACGAGGGTGTCGCCGACGGTGGCCATGTCCCAATCGAACACGGACGTCACTCGATCGGGATTCTCGGGAGCGAACTGGCAGTTGTCCGCCTTGTAGTCGTTGTGCACAATGCCGCTGCGCTGGCTCGCCGGTTTGCCCGTCACGAGGCGCGCTGCAACCTCCCGCACCAGCTTCACCGTCTCTTCGTCGTCGACCTGCGCCTCGACCGCCGCCCATCGCTTCTGCCATCCGGCGAGCTGGCGATCCAGGTATCCGTCGGGACGACCCAGGTCACCCAAACCGACCGAGTCCGGATCCAATTCGTGCAGATCGGCCAACGCATCGATCACCGCGAATCCGATCCGCTCACCCGCATCGGCGAAACGGCGCATCGAGTCCGGCACCGCGTCCCAGACCACGATGCCCTCGCGGTACTCGTTGACGAAGAACTCCGCTCCGATGACATCGGCGTCCGCGCAGTGCAACAGGGCGCGGGGCGCTCGCGGGTATCCGGCGTGCAACCGCGACAGCACCTTGAACTCCCGAGCCATGTCGTGCGCTCCGGGCGCCAGCGTCCCGAACGGTGGCCGGCGCACGACGAGGGGCATGTCGCCGAACATCACGCGATACGTCAGGTTCGCGGATCCCCGAGGGAACTGCAGCACTGAGAACTCGCCGTTCAGCCCGGGAATATTTGCGCGCAGATATCTTTCGAGTCGGTCCCAGTCCAGATCCTCGCCGGGTCGAACCGGTGCGAGCTCCGACTGGGGTTCGGTGTCTTCGGTGGACCTCACTGAGTTCCCTCCCATACCAGGGCAGCATCCTGCGTTGCGCCATACCGACGTGACTGCAATGGCAAAGGAGGACGCAGGGTCGTCGGCCGTCTGTCGAATCCCGCACGAGGTCTCGACGAAGTCGACTCCGAACCCTCCCGGATCCGTCGGTCGGCGAATTCGTGAACTTGTACACGGCGGTGCTACCGCCCTATCCACCACCGTATCGGTAATTGCTCATGAGGTAAAGACCCGATCCGGCCGCGTTGTACAGCGGGATGGCAAGGCCGACCGAAGCCGAACCGGCCCGGACACCGATGTACCCAACGCGCACGGTCACGAATCCGATGTGCCCGACCGTCACACCCGGGAATACCCCGTCCCGGCCGTCTCGACGCGGCCGAAGAACAGGGCGCGGCGACGCCACCGAGCCGAGTCACCATTGTTCCGCGTTCGGCAGCGCACCGGAGCCCGCGGAGCGAACGACTCGAGGGCGCGGTGAGCCACAACAGCGCGACACTCTCGCGCTCTCCCCTGCGGCTAATCAGTAGGGTATATTTTGCCCCGAGCGACACAACCGAAGCTCGCCAATTTGATCAACGGCGCTACTATCAGTCGGAGCGAGGGGCTTGACTAACAAGCATGCCACCCCAGGCCTACCGGTCGTCTACGATCCCGGATTCAACCATTTCGGTGGTGCCCGAAGCGCGAGTGCGCGTTCCCCCAAGGCCTCGGAGGTCACGGCGACTCGGATCGTCAACGACATCGTCGAACAGAAGCTTCAGGTGGGTGATCGACTTCCCGGCGAGGCCGAAATGCTCTCCGCATATGCCGTTAGTCGCGAGACGCTCCGGGAGGCGCTCCGCATCCTCGAAGTGCAAGGCATGATCGCGATAAAGCGAGGACCCGGCGGCGGCCCGATCGTCAGTGCACTCAACGCCTACTACCTGGCTCGGACCGCAACCATGTACTTCATGCTGGCGGGCGCGACGTACAACGAACTCTTCGAGGCCTGGGAAGTTCTCGAACCTCCGATGTCCGCCAAGGTTGCGCGCCTCAGCGATTCGCAGATGAAGAAGGAGGCCTTCGCGGCTGCCGAAAGAGCCGCCGAGATGTCGTCCGACGAAGCGGAGCTCTTGACTGCGGTGAACGACTTTCACGCAGTGATAGCGCAGTTGAGTGGCAGCCGAGTGCTGATGCTTCTCACCCAGGCCGTGAATCACATAGTCGTGGCTCACATCCTGCAGGACGGTGAACTGATGGCCGAATCGGACATCTCGCACGCTCACGCGGAAATCGCCGAGGCCATCATCGCCGGCTGGCCACGCAAGGCATCTCAGCTGATGCGCGACCATATCGAAGAAGTCGTGGCATTCGTTCGCTCCCGCCATCCGGAACGGATGGACGAAGTCATCCAGTGGCGGTGAGGAACGTTCGTAGCACCGGAACCGGACTCACATCCGGTCCGGCCGAGCGGTCGAGCTGCTCGGTGGCCTTCCGCTCAGCGGATGTCATCCACCGACGTACTCACGCAGCTCTTTGAGAAGGCCGCCGTCGCCGACGTTTCCCACCACGCAGGCATGACGGACCTCGATGCCACCGCCCGGCAGTGACGAATGGACTTCGTGCTCCTCGACGAATCCGGCCTCGAAGAACTCCCGCCGGACCGCCGAGTAGCGGTGCCGCGCGGAGTCGGCCGGCCGACCGTCGAGTCGGCAGGCAACCGACCCCGCGGACCGCCTGTCGCCACCGTTCTTGACGATCACGCCGCCCTTCTCGAAGCAGGCGAGAAACGCATCTGCATCGCCTCGCTCGATCGCTCCGAACAGGGCATCGGCGAGCGCGTCCAGCGTCTTCTCGGCTTCCATCGTCTTCCTTCCTCCCACCACGTGCCCCATACCCCCGTGGGGACGTCGGAACGTCCCCACGGGGGCATGGTCGGTGTGTGATCCGACTGCGTGCTATCCGTTTGCTTCGTCGAGCTTCTGTTGCAGGCTCGGGGTCAGCTTCTTCAGCTCCGCGATCTCGAGCACCCCCGTTCCCACGCGTCCGCCGCATTCGAACGTCGCGAACCCGTTGCTCGTGAACCAGCCCTCGTGGTGACTGCTGATCTGCGAGCTGACGCAGTCACCGGTGATGTGGTACGCATCGCCGGGTTTCGTCCAGATGTACGTGTCGCAGCCTTCGACACTGAAACCGTCGTCGCCGATCCGGCCGCCGAAGGCGACCCGGGTCACCTGCTTGAATTCGCCGTCGAACACGTACCCGAAGGACCGTATGCCCGCGTCGGTCGAGAACGTCCCTGCGGCACAGAAGAAGTCCTCGGAGAACTGGGCCTGGATCCAACGGTGTGCACCGATGGTGTTCCAGTCCCGGATCCCCCAGGAGTGATCCTGGAAGGCCCAACCGGACACCTCCGTGGACACCCCGTTCCGGGTCACCGTTCCCGATGCGCGGCCGAAGGTCTCGTAGTGGTTGGCCCCGACCTCGGCGCCCTGGCCGTCGAGCTGCACCGAGATCGCCTCAGTGAAGGCCTCGTAGACGATGTCGATGCTGGTCCCAGTGCTCGGATACTCACTGGCGAAGCGGTACCTCTTCAGCGGATCCAACGTCTGGATCTTCATGTTGCCGAGCTCGAACTTCGAGATGTCCTGGTCGGGGATCGGCAACGTCAGGGCGTTGAAGTGGCCGGCCGGCCGGCCATCGACTGCGATCCAGTCCCAGACATCGGCCCGCTCGCGAGGTCGTTGAAGACCGAAGTGGTGCGATCCGCCGGTATTGCTCGATGGGTCGAACCAGTAGAGCACCCAGCTTTCCTGCCAGCGTTCGTCACCACCGTCCGGGTAGTGCGAACCGTCGTCGGCGGGATCGACCGTGCGTAGCTTCATGGTGTCTCTCCTCGGGAGGTAACCGTGGCGATCATGCGTCGGCCACCTCGAGCAACTCCACCGCTCCGGTCGTCCCGTTGATGCGAATGCGAGCGCCGTCCTGGATGATCTGGGTCGCGCCGACGATCTGCACAGCCGGGATCCCGTGCTCGCGGGAGAGGCAGGCGCCGTGTGCCAGCATTCCGCCGGTCTCGATCACCAGTCCGCTGATCACGCCGAACACCGGCGACCAGCCTGGGTCGGTGGCATTGCAGACGAGCACGTCACCCTGTTCGAGCGTGCCGATCTCGGTCATGCTCGCCAGCACGCGCGCGCGACCCTCGACCTGGCCGGCGGACGTACCGACACCCATGATCCGCCCGGCTGCAAGGTCGGCGGTGGGAAGCACATCCTCCACCGGCACCTCGCCCCGCATGAAGGTCGGCGGCGTGAACTTCCGCGATTCGAACGTGTCGAAGTCGCGCCGGCGGGCGACGATCTTGGCCTGCACCAGCCGATGCTGAGCGGTGCCTCTCAGGACCTCGAACAGCTCGGTCTCGCCGAGGAAGAAGGCGTCGTCTTCCTTGTCGAGTCGGCCGCGCTCGACGCAACGCCGGGCAACCTCCAGGAACGCCTTGCGCTTGGCGTACGTGATGCGGTCGATGAAGTGGCGCCAGTCGTCGCGGAGCACCAGGAAGTCGATGATCTGGCTCTGCAGCAAGGTGAAGAGCTGCTGCTTGAGGGCACCCATCGTGCCCTTGCCCAGGGACTCGAGGACCTCCGCCTCGGCCGCCAGTCGCTTGTCCCGGACGCGCGCCTCCAGTACCGCTGGCGGCGTCGATTCGGGCGCCGCCAGATGAACCTTGAAGGCCTCGTAGTCGACAGCGGGGTCGTCAGCGCGGCGCTTGAAGATCACATCGCGGTCCGGGTGCCCCCGGTGGCCGTGCTCGGTGAGGAACTCGGCGTACTCCTTCAGGAACTCCCTGCCCACGTCGCTGTTCTCCAGCTCCCGGAAGAACGCGGCGCCCTGATGCTGCTTGAACACCGCAGACAGCTTCTCGGAGTTGCGGATCTTCGAGGTGAGCTCGAAGAACGCACGGTTCTCGACGTGCTGGAGCGTGGTCGGCAGGCCGCTGATCAGCTCCTGCCCCAGGAGCTCGTTCGTTCCGGTGTAGTACTTGGACACGAGTGCGCCGTGGAGCGCGAAGAACATCGACATCGCGGTGTAGGCGCCGAACCACAGGGGGTCCATGAAGTCGATGGCGTACTGCTGCAGGTCGCGCTGGTACCTGTAGAGCTCGTCGTCGGACAGTCTCTCGAGCTCGTCCTGCGACAGTCCGTTGGCCCTGGCGACCGCCTTCTCGTTGAAGAGGTAGTCCTCGCGAATGACCTTCTTCCACCGCGACAGGGAGTACACGGGTGAGACGCTGAAGCTGACCATTGCCTTGAGCCAGCGCACCACGTCCAGCGGCTCGTTGAACATGGACTCGTGCATGTCCGCCGGCACCACGTTCGCTCCCGCAGGGCGCGCGAACTTCGGCAGCACATAGCGAAGGCGCTTCTCGTCGAGGTCGACGTTCCAGTAGATGGTGCCGTGCTTGTACTTGTACAGGCGCTGGCCGAGGAGATCCTGGAAGCCGGCGCGGGCGTTCATGTTGTCGTAGCCGACCTGGGTCTCACGAGCACGCACCGAGAAGAACAGCGGGGTCACGCCACCGGTCCAGTACTGCTCGGCGTACTTGAAGGTCCACAGCGTATCCGGGTCCTCGGGACCGTTCTGCCAGTCGTTGAAGCCTTCCGGCCACGTGAAGTTGTGGGCCGTGATCGGACGAGCCTGAAGCAGGTAGAACTTTCCGTCGACGAACGCCCATTCGATGTCCTGCGGGAGGCCGCCGTAGTGTGCCATCACCTTGCGGCCCACGTCCGCGAGCTCGGCCACCTGGCTGTCGGTCAGGCTGAGCTTCTCCGCGTCCTCCTCGGCCACGGGAAGGGTGACCGTGCCACTCGCCTTGTCCGGCGCCCGGACGATCTTCTCCTTCTTATTGCCGACGTTCGCCTGCTTGATGCTCAGTGTGGCGGCATCGATCGTGAACTCGTCCGGATTGATGACGCCGGACACGATCGCCTCGCCGAGGCCGTAGGCCGCATTGACAACGAGTTCGTCGGTACGGTTGGTCAACGGGTTGGCCGTGAACATCACGCCACTCACATCCGCTTCGACCATGGTCTGGACGACGATCGCGATGCTGGCCTCGTGATGGTCGAACCCGTGATCTTCGCGGTAGGCGACCGCACGGGACGTCCACATCGACGCCCAGCAGCGGCGGACCGCATCCAGCACGTTGTCGACTCCGCGGATGTCGAGGTAGGTGTCGTGCATGCCGGCGAAGCTGGCGTCGGCGGTGTCCTCGGCCGTGCCGGACGAGCGAACAGCGACGTAGATCTCGTCGCCCAACTCGGCATAGGCGCGTTCGATCTCCTCTGCCAGTACGGCAGGGATCTCCACCGAGTGGATGACGTCGCGGATCGCGGCAGCCGTCTTCTCGAGCTGATCCAGGTTCTTGTGGTCGAGACCGTCCAGGATCTTGAAGATCCTGTCGGTGGTCCCGCTCTCCGCGAGGGTCTTGATGTACGCCTCGGTGCTTACCGTAAAGCCGTTCGGAACCCGAAAGCCCGCACGAACGAGCTCACCGAGGTTCACTCCCTTGCCGCCGACCAACCGCGCGTCCGTGGCGCCGGGATCGACAAATCGAATGGCTGTACTCACGTGTGCTCCATTCCATCAGTGCTGTGGGCTGTGACTCCCGCCATAGCGGCAATGATGCAGAGCTGCGCCGCGACTGTCAAGGTTCCTCAGGAGGATTTCGGTCCGCGGGCAGGGTCCCGCCGGCTCTGGTCGTGGTATTATGAACTCGTTCAACGAATTTCACATAATCTTGTGCATACCCTGCCGGGTACTCGCCAATCGACAAATTCCTCGGAAGAAAAGGCCTTGACTGTCGGCCTGTCCTCACCTTGGATGGAGTCGGGCACCGCGACTTCGTCAGGATGCATCGCACGGCGCACGTCAACACTGGAGGTACACATGAGCGCCCCGTTCTCAGACCGTGATCCGAGCCGGGCCGGTGGTTGAGATGCCGTCCAGCTTCCTGTCGGGCGTCCCCAACTTCCGGTCCCTCGCCGGCCTTCCCACAATCGACGGCCGCAAGATCAAGGAAGGCGTCCTGTATCGGTCGGAGTCCCTCACCGGACTCGACGAATCCGCGCAGAAGCAACTGGCCGATCTCGGCATCCGCAGCGTCTGCGACCTCCGCAGTGACGGCGAGCGAAACCTGCACCCCCTGATCTGGCCGGGCGATCAGCCGCACTTCGTGCCGGTGGAGACCCTGCCCGACACCCGTGTCGCCGGCAGGGAGCTCATTTCCAAGATCATGAGCGATGCCGAAGGCGATTTTCTTGTCGGCGTCCTGAGCAAGAACGCCGCGGACATGCCAGGCGCCTTCGTCAACAGCATGAAGACGATCTACGACTCGATCATCGACGACGAGCAGCTTCCGCTCGTCGTGATGTGCGTGGCAGGCAAGGACCGCACCGGTTTCGTCATCGCCAACATCCTTGCGGCGCTCGAGGTGGAGAAGGATGCGATCATCGCCGACTACCTGGCGTCCAAGGACGCCATCGACAAGGATCGGCTGCACCGGTCGATGATGGAGTACGTCGACGAGCTTCCTCCGGGCGGTGTCCTCTCGCCCGAACGCCTCGTCGAGGCGGGCAGCCGGCCCGAGTATCTCGAAGCCTCGTTCGAGGCGATCGAGTGTGAATTCGGATCTTACGAAAAGTATCTCGTCGATGTCTGCGGATTGACCCCGGAACGCCGCGCTCGGCTGAAGGATTTGATGCTCGACTGAGCAAACCCCTCTTCGAGGGCCTGGCCCCTGTCCCTTCCCGGGACAGGGGCCAGGTCTTTTCGTCGACGAGCGCCTCCCCGCCCCACCGATCCAACGGGTTGCCTAGCCGACCCGGTGCGCGACGAGCAGTCGCGCCTACGGATCCGGCGACAATACGACCCCCTCTCCCGGAAGGGACAGGGGGTCGAATCGCATCGAATCCCGTTCGCGTCGAACTCGATCGGCCGTCGGAGGTGAACCATATGGCCGCAGGGAAACCGTTACGCGCCGTTGTGGACACCTCGGGTCACAACCGCCGCCGACTCCACGATCTCCTTGGGGAGCTCGTAGCTCGGATCGATGGCGATCGTCTGCGGGCGCAAGTACTCCTCCAGGCCCGCCGGTCCGTGTTCCCGCCCGATCCCCGACTTCTTGAGGCCCCCGAACGCGGCGTTGAAGTCGGCCGTGTAGGAGTTCACCGCGAAGGTTCCGGTCTGGATACGTTGCGCGAGCTTGAAGCCGTAGGCCACGTCGGCAGTGAACACCGATCCCGAGAGCCCGTACTTCGTGTTGTTCGCGATCTGTACGGCTTCGTCCTCGTTGTCGTAGGGGATCACCACGACAACCGGGCCGAACACCTCCTCCTGCGCGATCTCCATCTCGGGCGTCACGTTCGTCAGCAGGGTCGGCTCGACGTACCAGCCGTCGGTCACGCCCTCGGGGACACCGCCCCCGCATTCGACGGTCGCTCCGTCGTTCACCGCACGCTCGATGAAGCCTAGGATGTTGTCGCGGTGTGCTTCGGAGATCACCGGCCCGATATCGGTCTGGGGGTCGTGCGGATCACCGGTCTTCAAGTGCCCGATTGCGTTCACGAGCTTCTCGACGATTTCGTCGTGCTTGGCTCGGGGAACCAGGATGCGGCTCTGGGCGGTGCAACTCTGCCCACTGCTGGGAACGACGCTGACGGTCGCCAGCGTCGGCGCGATCGCGTCGAGATCGGCGTCTTCGAGAACGATCGCCGACGCCTTACCGCCCAGCTCCAGCACGACGGGGCGGATCCGCTCGCCGCAGGCCGCACCGATCTTCGAGCCCACGCCCAGCGAACCGGTGAAGCTGACCATGTCCACATCGTCGTGCGTGACGAGGTGGTTCGATGCCTCTGCACCGCCGGCGACGATGTTGATGACGCCCGGAGGGAAGCCGACCTCCTTGATCAGATCACCCATGGCGAAGACCGCGAGCGGGTTGGGCTCCGGCACCTTGATGACCACGGTGCAGCCCGCCACGATCGCGGGTGCGACCTTCTGTGCGGTACCGGGCATCGAGAAATTGAACGCGACGAGGGTGGCGACCACGCCGGCAGGTCTCTTGACGGTGAGGCTCTGCGTCTGGAACGGCATGACCATTCCGCCCGCAGAACCACCGGCCAGCGGACCGAGGTCTGCGGTGCGAACCTCCGTGAACGGGTACTCGCGACCGACCGCGGCGTTGTAATTCCAGTGCAGTGTCGGCGCAACAGCCTGGTAGACGTCTGCCAGCTGCCGGGTGCACCCAAGTTCGTCGATGAGCAGATCGGCGAACTCGTCCTTGCGCTCGTAGAGCTTCGCGGCAAGTGCTTCACAGAGCTCGGCCCGCTTCTCCACCGGCAGCGTGGGCCAGTCCGTTTCATGGAAGGCTCTGCGAGCTGCCTCCACGGCCGCGTCGATATCGGAGGTGGTGGCCGACGGTACGTGACCGATGACCTTTCCGGTCGACGGCGAGATCACCGACATCTTCTCGTTCGAGGCAGCAGCACGCCATTCACCGTCGATGAAGAATTCGTCGTATTCTCGTTTGAGCTGCATTTCATTCACTCCTGTTTCGACGGCCACGGAATGCACCGTCACGGATTTGCGTATGTCGTGAATCCCGACCGTCGCCGGCGTGTCAGTAGGGTGACGAGCCGCCGTCGACATTGAGGGCGGTCCCGGTTATGGCGGAACTTTCTTCGGCGACGAGCATCGACACGGCATGTGCCACTTCGCTCAGCTCCATGTGCCTTCCGATCCTCGACAGATCCTTGTAATTCTGGTGAGGATCGGCGAAACGGCCCTCCGCCATGGCTTTGGATGCCTTCCGAACACGGGTGGGGATGTGCACGTAGCCCGGGCAGACCGCATTGCACGTGATGCCGTCCATCCCGTAATCGAAGGCGATCGCCTTCGCGAGGCCGAGCAGCGCATGCTTGCTGGTGACGTATGGTCCCACCTTCGGGAGGGTCGGCATCTTCCCCTCCAGGGACGACATCATGACGATGCGGCCCCACTTGCGCTCGAGCATGTCGGGAACGACCGCATGCGTCATCCGGATCGCACTGAGAACGTTCCGGTTGAAGCTGTCGGCCCACACCGAAGGATCGAGATCATGTATGTACCCGAACTCGCTCGACGATCCACCACCCACGTTGTTCACGAGAACGTTGATTCTGCCCAGCGAGGCATGGCATTTCGCCACTACCCGCGCCGCGTCCTCGGGGTCGAGGGCATCGGATTCGATGTACCGGAAGTCGTCGGGTCGCCCGACCGAGTCCGCCAACGCCTCGCCCTTCTCGGCGTTGCGGCCCGTCACGGCAACTCGCATCCCGTCGTCGAGCAGCCGAAGCGCGATCGCCTTCCCGATACCGTCGGTCCCGCCTGTCACCAGCGCGATGCGGGGTTCACTCATGTTCTTCATCCTTCGTCGCCATGAATCTGACGGTCTCACCGTTAGGCTCGACCCCTGTGATCGGTGGTCCGGACCGGGCAGCAGGTCACTTGACCAATTGGCCGGCGTCGACCGGAATGGCCAGGCCCGTGATGTAGCGTGCCGCATCGGACGCCAGGAATGCGATGACCTCGGTGATGTCCTCGGGTTCGAGAACGTCGACGGGCATAGCCGGCATCTGACCGAACACCTTCAGTGCGTCCTGCTCGGTCGGCGATTCGACGTCGGGGCAGAAGAGATCGAACGTCGGTTGATTCATGATCATTCCGGTACGAACGGACCCGGGGCATACCGCGTTGACGCGGATGCTGTGCGGTGCCAGCTCGTTTGCCAGCGTCCGCATCAGACCGATCACGCCGTGCTTCGAAGACACGTACGGCGCGAGGTGCTCGTAGCCCTTCAGTCCCGCCGACGACGACGTCAGGGTGATCGACCCGCCCTTGCCGGCTTCGATCATCGAAGGAACGGCCGCCTTGACCGTGTTGAAGACACCCGTCAGATTGATGTCGAGGACGTCTTTCCAGTCCTTCTCCGGGATCTCCCAGGTCTTGAGGTAGTTCGAACCGATGCCGGCATTGGCGCAGATGATTCCGACAGGACCGAACTTCTCGATGCCTTCCTCGACGAGGGAGCGCACATCCTCGTAGTTGCGGACGTCGCCCTTCTTCGCCAGGATGCGCCCACCCCCTTCCTCGACGAGGCGAACCGTCTCGTCGAAGTCATCCTGCGTCGCCAGCGGGAAGAAGCAGCTGTCGATATCCTCGGCCACATCCAGGGCGAGAATGTCCGCGCCTTCGCGGGCAAGCCGAAGTGCATGGGATCGACCCTGCCCTCGAGCTGCCCCGGTGATCAGCGCAACCTTGCCGGTGAACATACCCATTTGTGTCAACTCCTACTCTGATGTGGGTGCTATTCGATTGTCGAAATGCCGGGCACTGCTCGGCATCAGATCGTCGGGTCGACAGGATCGACGTCCGGCTCCCATTGCGGGATGGTAACGCCGGATCGCTCTTCCCAACGCACCCGCATCGGCATTCCTGCTGACAGGGGCACTGCCGCGTCCAGTGTTCCGACGAGGCGCACCGTCGGGTGGTCGGTGAGCTGTACGAGGATCAGACTGTAGGGCGCCTCGAACGCCGGATCGACGGTGTGCTCGACCACGGTCCATGTGTGGAGCGTCGCGGTACCCGCCGCCTCGACCCACCGCACCGGCCCGTACTTCGTGCCCACCAGCGCAGGGGGGTGCATCGGTGTGCCGTCGTCGTGCAAGGCCACCAGTAGCTTTCGCTCAGCGCAGCCGGCCCAGAACGGTGCCGAGTCGGGGTCGTCGGCGGTCGGGATCGGCAACTGTTCGAGCTGCACCGCTTCCGATACTGATCTCACTCGTCCCTCCTCAGGATCAACGCGCTGGTGGGGGCCGGCGAACCTCCGGTGACCAGACAGGTGCTGGCGTTCGGGACCTGGCCGGTGGATTCACCACGCATCTGGCGCACGCCTTCGACCACATGATTCAGCCCGTGGATGTAGCCCTCCGAGAGATGCCCGCCGGACGTATTGATCGGAATCTGCCCACCGAGGTCGATTGCTCCGCTTGCCGCGAAGGGACCACCTTCGCCCTTCGCGCAGAATCCGTAGTCCTCGAGTTGGACGAGGGCAGTGATGGTGAAGCAGTCGTAGATCTGCGCGACATCGATATCGCTCGGTCCCAGCCCGGCGCGCGAGTACAACGTCCGCGCGGCCTGCACCGAGGGGAAGGTGGTGTACGCATCGCGGAACAGCGAAGGAAAAACCACGCCGCCTTTCGGTTCCGCACCGGTCGACATCGTCACGGCCCGGATCAGCACCGGGGGCCGGTGCCCGTCTCTGGCTCGATCGGTCGCGGTGACGACTACCGCACACGCCCCATCGGTTTCGAGACAGTAGTCGAACAACCTCAGCGGTTGCGAGATCATCCGCGAGTTCTGGTGGTCGTCCAGTGTCATCGTCCGGTGACCCAGCTGCGCCCGTGGGTTCGCGTTGGCCCGCTTCCTGATCGTGCTGGCGATGCTTCCCAACTGCGCGCTCGTGGTGCCGTACTCGATCATATGGCGCTGAGCCACCATCGCGTAGAGCTGACCGGCCGCAGCGAGGCCGTACGGAAGGAAGTATTCGTCGTACGTGCTGTTGCCTCCGACGACGTTCGGTCCGTCCAGCCCTCGCCGGGTCTGTCCGTAGCGGTCGGCACCCGATCTTCCGTTCAGCGCGCGATACACCAATACCGTTGTGGCTTGGCCACTCTCGATGGCCGCCACAGCCTGGGCGATCTGACCCGGCGCTGCCGAGCCTCCGGCGCCGTTGAGGCCCCAGTACGTGAGGTTCTCGATGCCGAGGGCGTTCGCCAACTCGTTGTGTGTCACCGTGTCGAAGTCGTTGCGGATCAGGCCGTCGATGTCGCCCGGGTGCAGGCCCGCGTCCTCGAGCGCGCGATGCGAGGCCTCCACAGCGAGCGCCAGGTCGCTCACACCGGACCGGCGAGTGTACGCCGTCTCACCGATCCCTATGATGGAGCATCTGTCGCGGTGTTCGGCATAGCTACGCACCACTGCCCACTCCCGTCTCTGCGGTTGCGGTATCGACGACGATCCCCGCACGCACGAGGCGGTCGACCTCGTCGTCTCCGATGCCCAGTTCCACGAGGATCTGCCTGGTGTGCTCGCCGAATACCGGTGCGCGTCCCAGTGGAGCGGCACCTTCGATGTCGATGAGCCTGCCGGCCATCTCCATCGTCCCCATCTCGGGATGGAAGAACGATTCGATCAGTCCACGATCCTTGAGGTCCTGGTCATCGAAGACAGCGACCGCCGGCGCATCGGGCAGACCTTCGGCAGGAACGCCGTGGGCATCGAGACGGACCGTCAGCGAACTTGTGGCTTCGGCTATAAAGACGGCCCCCAGCGTCTTCGCCAGTTCGGTCGCGCCACGCTTCCGGCCTTCCTCGTCGGCGAACTGCTCGATGTCGAGTTCGGGGATCGCCCGGACAAGTCGCTGCCAGTCCTCCTCGGAGGTGACCGCGAGGCAGATCCAGCCGTCGCTGGTGGGATAGATCCGCTCGAGCGGCGAGATCCCCCAGCTCTGCGAGTCGATGACCGGGCGATCACCGCGGTGAGCTCCGTCAGGAGTGACCCAGGCCATGGAGGCATTGAGCAGATGTGCGTACACGATCGAAGTGTCCACGTCCTGTCCCTCACCGGTGCGATCGCGGTGGTACAGGGCTTGGAGGACGCCGATCGCCGACAGCAGCCCGTTTCCGGTGTCTCCCAGCGACACGGAAGGCCAGATCGGTGTGCCGCCGTTGTCGGCTGCGCCGTCCACCCACTCGGTTCCGGCCAGTGCCGCCCCGGTTTGATCGTTGGCCGGCTTGGCCTCCCGCTCGCCGTGTTCGTAACCTCTGGTGTGGCAGTAGATCAGACTGGGGTTGATCTTGCGCAGGCTGTCCGAGTCGACTCCCAGCCGTCGGGCCGCGGATGCGCGCATGTTGTGGTGCACCACGTCCGCAGTCTCGACCAGCTTCCGGAAGAGCTCCTTACCGTCGGGCGCCTTCATGTCGATCACCACGCTGCGCTTGCCACGATTCGACATGTGGGAGTACTGGGTCCTCATCCAGGCCTCGTCCTGACGTGCACTCACCCGGATCACGTCGGCACCGAGCGACGCGAGCACCTGTGCACCGAACGGACCGGCGATGGCAAGTCCCAGATCCAGGACGCGCACACCCGCGAGAGGTGCGGACGGATCGCCCGGGGTTGTCCGCGGCGTGGGCCGGGCCTCCCGAGCCCCGCCGCGTGCCTGCTCGTCGTGGTCAGCACCGGAGCGGGTACCCGCACCGATGCCGGAGCAGCACCGCGAGAGGCGGACGACGTCACCGACCGCCCGGATAGGCCCGAACTCGTCGTCCTCGAATTCCCGCACACAACCGTCGGCCAGCAGCGACTCGTCTTGCAGAGCCTCCTCCGGGGATCGAACGATCTCGAACGGCACATTGGCGGTCTTCGCGGCCTTCTCCCATACGTCGGCCGGGAATTTCCTGGCCGCCGCTTCCATTTCGGGGTGGAAGTGCCCGAGCATCACCATGTCGTGGTAGTCCGTCGAGATCCGGAGCTCGGCATCCTTCGGCGACACTCCCGACTCGGGCACGACCAGTTCGTCTCCCTCGCTCACGCCCAGCATGAAACCGGGAAGTTGCACCCATTGCTGGATCCATCGGTCGTCGGAGCTCCGATAGAAGCCCTTGGGCGCTCGAGGGTCCGTGGTCCATCCCAGATAGCCTTCGGCGTAGGGGTTTTCGGACCGTTGCCACGCGATGCTTCCGGCGCAGAGGGCACCCTGCAAGAGGGAGGTCTCGACGTGCTGACCGCGCCCGGAGACCTCGCGTGCCCGCAACGCGGCGCTGATCCCGATCGTCGCGAGATACGCGGCGCCGTTGCTGGCCCACGGAATTCCCATGTACATGGGGCCCGGACGGTCCGGGCCCACGCCGGTCCCGGGACCCAGGTCCATGTCTGCCAGCGGGTCCTCCCAGCCGGACAGGGCGCCAATGGTTGTGCCCGGGATTCCGCGCGCCTCCCAGTGGAGGCCGGTACGGGCGGCGACCAGGGCGTCGATGGGCCGACGCCCCTGATGGTTCGCAGCGTCGCCGTATCCGGTGATCGAGCACCAGACCAGCCCGGGGTTACCGGTCGCGATGGCACCGAGGTCGACTTCTTCGGGGAGAGCTTCGACGGCATCGACGAGAACGTCCGCGGTGGCGACCAGATCATGAAGTGCGGCACGATCGGCTCGCCGCGAGAGATCGAGCTGCACGCGCTTTTTCCCGCGGTGCCAGACGCGATAACCCGAGAGTCCGTCGAACGGATCGTCGGGTAGCTCGATGCGTACGACCTCTGCTCCGGCGTCCGCCAACAGCATCGTGCTGAGCGCGCCGGCTATGCCTTGAGTCAGGTCGATGACGCGCAATCCCTCGTACACCGGGGGGGCATGCTCGACTATCTCTGTGAAATCCTGCACGTCGCCTCCTTGACTGGGCAGTCAATACGGCCTCAGGAGCACTGAATTGCTCATTAGCCAGCCCGAGAACCTCAGTAGTCTGTGTTGGCCGACACACTAGTTCCTCATGAGGGATTAAGCAACGATGGTGGCCGGCGGCAACGGCCTGGAGCATGTCTCTCATGGCGTGGATCGTGCGCACGGCGCGGTGCCTGGCAGGAGGAGATGCCTTCGCGGTAGGTGCCGGATGTGTCGAAGGAGTGTGTCGACCGTCGGCAGAACCAGGCGACCCGTGGCGAAGGCACCAGGACTGGTCCGCCGCACTCGAAGGATGAGGCGTATGCCTGGGCGGAGTAGGGCCCTGTTGGCATATATGGGGTGGGTCCATCCGGGTAGCCGGGGTCGACAGTCGGTCGCCTTCGAAACTGCCCATTCGACGACCTTTGCTCGATCGGGCCAGGCTCGCCGGCTCTCAGGCGGGGATGCTGCAGGCTGGGTCGGAGTCGCCGGCACGGCCACGTCCGGAATCGACCAACTGCACCCTTGACAACATCATCATGAGGAATATGGTGAGGGTGTCCCAAGTAGGAGACCATCGCGGTCTCCTCGGGTACTGACGGTGGGAGGGATCGGTATGGGCGTCCGTGAAGTCGCCGGGGTCGACCTGTTCGACGACTCCCTATTCGGCTGCAATGACAATAGGGAGGCGTGCCTGTGCGAAGCAGCCTGGGCATGCTGCGTGACCGCGCGCTTTCCGTATCGGAACTCCAAGCACAACGATCGACCGACCCAGGCAGTGGCTACCGGACTCGACCAGCGGCGGGGACAGCACGGGCGCATGGTCGCTCAGGCGCAGAGTACTACCGGGTCGGCACCCGGTCTCGCCATCGCCGGCGTCGGGCTCCGTTTTCTTCGGCCGGACGTCCGATTACACGGGATGCGAGCATGGCGCTATCGCCACGTGGACGACGCTGGTCAATTCGGGGATCGACCGGTCCAGCATCGAATTCTCCCTCGGAGGAGGTTGGTCCATCGGCGATACCGACACCCTGATCGCCGATCCCGTGCTGTCGATATCGGGCAGCGGGTACAAGGCAGCGGTCGGTTACGGCATCGTCTCCGGCACACTGAGCTCGCTGCGGCAACTCCGCTGGATACCTCGACTCACCGCAGCGTCGGAGTACGCCCGCGCCGCGTCGGGACGCCGACTGGCGGTAGGCACCGGGAGTGGAGGACCTTCGCCCGGCCCCAGTACGTCCCGGGTTCGAACGAAGACTTGCGCAACATCGTCGACAATCGGCTGCTCGACATCCCGTCCAAGCCCAGATCGGCAACACCCATGGCTCGACATCCCGAAGCAAATTCATCCGGCAGAGCATCGGGCGCGGCGTATACGTGCTCATAGCGGACCGAGTCGAATCCCCGAACAAGCAACGAGGAAGAACAATGACCGTCGAACGTAATGAGTTGAATGGCAAGGTTGCCCTGGTGACCGGCGGTAGCCGGGGATTGGGTAAGGAGATGTCCATCGCGCTGGCGCGCGATGGCGCCCACGTGATCATCGCCAGCCGCAATGAGGAATCATGTCGGGCTCTGGCCGCCGAAATCAGCCGGGACACCGGCTCGGAGGCGAAGGGGATCGGCGTTCACGTGGGCGACTGGAACTCGGTGACCGCATTGGCAGACAAGGCCTACGATGCCTTCGGTCGGGTCGACGTGCTGATCAACAATGCCGGGATCTCGCCGCTGTACCCGAGCCTCGATAAGGTTAGCGAAGGACTGTTCGACAAGATCTTCGACGTCAATATCAAGGGTCCGTTCCGGTTATCCGCGCTGATCGCGCCTCGGATGGTCGCAGACGGCGGCGGTTCGATCATCAATATCTCGAGCAATGCAGCCGAACGTCCGGCGCCGGAATACGTCCCGTACGGTGCGGCCAAGGCGGCACTGAACTCCCTGACCAAAGGCCTTGCTGCCACTTATGGCCCGAGTGTGCGTGTCAACACGATCATGTGCGGCGCCTTCTTCACCGACATGAGCAAGGGCTGGGACGCCAAGGCGTTCGAAGATCTGGCCTCCCAGTGGCCGCTCGCACGAGGCGGTGACCCGCGTGAGATCATCGGTGCGGTTCTGTATTTCGCCGGGGCTGCGTCGTCATATACGACCGGCGCCCTTCTTCCGATCGACGGCGGCCGGATGGCGATCGGATAGACCGTTCGAATGCTCGACGGTCGGCACTCCCGATCTCATACTTTGGGACGTCGGTTCCGCAGTCGATTCCTGAGTGGATCACCTGTAGCGCTTTCGTTTACGTCAACACCTGGTAGCGATTTGGCGTCCCGGCGGTCTTCGCCTGAAAGATCGGTGTGCGCGTGTAGCCCGGTGAACGAGTACGAGACCGGCGCCGACGTCCCACTCACACCTGAGGGAAGGTGTTGTCGCTCCAAGGTGCCGCCGGGGCTTGTACTGCGGCCAAGGACGCGCAGTGCGGCCCCGGCAGCCGAGGTGGTTCAGCGCCGAGACCGGCGCTGAACGCGATCTTGAAGCAGGTATCGGCCCTCTTCGCCACGGACTTGTGCGCCACAGGCGTCGGGTGATCGAAAGGCGGTGAGAGACCTTCTCCCGCAGGTCGTCTCAGCGGTCTGAGTGTAAAGGTGCGGGCGATTCCGAGCCGGGACGCCGGCCAAGGCCGGCGACCGGCCCCTGACGAAGGCGAGTCGCACCAGGACTGCCGGACGGTGCGGAATCGTCGGCGCACTGACCGTTCGAACGCGGAATCCGTTCGCTGCACCATGACGCGTGGCGGGCGGCACTGGCATCGCTGGATCGGTGCAACGATCCGGACGATCGGCGCCTGCGTCGTCCCTCACCACAGCGTCGGTCGAGCAACCCCGCCTCCGCACCTACCTCACCCCTCGCCCAGATCCCGGACGGTGCCCCGCCCCGGACGAGTCGGACTCGAACAGCGACCCCAGCCGCTGGAGCAGACCCCGGCGCGGTTTCCGGTCGACGTCCCGGACCGTGACGGTGCTACCGCCCTCGGCTGCGGTCTCGACAGTCACGACGTCGCCGGGGAACCGCAGGTGCCACCGGCCATGGTCGAGGGTCCGCGCCGTCGGCTGTTGTTTGCGCACGATGGCGTCGACGGTCGCCTGCACCGGATCCGGCGAGTGGTACACCGCGGTGTCCCCTCGCGTGCTGCGATGCTCGTAGATGTCGGCGATGCGGTCCCGGATCTCGCTGCCGCAGCCCACGAGCAGCAGCAACGACGCGAGCACCGGCACCACTCGCTTTGCGACGGACCTCCGGCCCGCGCGCACGATTCCCCCCCATGAAATCCCCCCGTATCGAATTGTTCCGCGGGGCACCCTACAGTCCGGAAGTGAGCCGCCTCGCGCGCGTGTCCGTTTCGTGTCTCGTACCACGAGGAAGCCGGGATGGATCCACATCTGACCACAGGTGTGCACAATTGAATGGCACCGCACAAACTGCACAACCCACGGAAGGTCTGGAATGAGTTCGACGGAGATCAGCGCCGACCCCCACGCCGGCACGCTGCGCAGCCCCCGCTTCTGGCTGGCGCCGGTCGTCGTGGTGACCGCCGTGATGGCGGCCCTGGCGGCCCTCTATATCGGCAGCATGATCAATCCGGCCGACAATCTGCACAAGTTCCCGGTCGCCATCGTGAACCAAGATGTCGGCGACGTGCTCCCCGGTTCGGATCAGCAGCGCAACCTGGGCGCCGAGATCACCGCCGCCATCGCCGACGGGGTCGATCCGGAGGAGATCGATCTGCAGCAGGTCGGGATCTCCGCGGCGACCTCGGGACTCGACTCGGGCCGGCTCTACGGGGCGATCGTGATTCCGAGCGACTTCACCAAACGCACGTCGATCCTCGCGCAGGGCAGCGTGATCCCCGGTGACATCGAGAAGCCGATCATCACCGTCTACACCAACCCGCGCACCGGCACCTTCGGCAAGGGCATCGTCGAGTCGATCGCCAACCGCGCCCTGACCACCGTGAACACGACCGTCGGGGAGCAACTCACCACCACGGTGACCGATACCCTCGCCACCAGTGCCCCGGATCTGCAGTTGTCCGGCGGAAGCCGGTTGGTGCTGGCGGATCCGATCGACGTCCGCTTCGTCGAGCACAAGCCACTGCCCGACGGCACGGGGCTGGGCCTGTCCGCGTTCTACTACACGCTGCTGCTCATCCTCGCGGGCTTCACCGGCGCCACCATCGTCAACTCGCTCGTCGACAGCGCCCTCGGCTTCGTCCCCACCGAGTACGGGCCCTGGTACGTCGACCGGAAGACGGCGCACCTGTCGCGGTTCCGGGTCCTGCTCGTGAAGTGGGCGATCATGGTGATCCTGGGACTGATCGTCTCCGCGCTCTACCTCTGGATCGCCACCCTGCTCGGCATGCCCGTGACCCGCGCCCTGCTGCTGTGGGAGTACGGCGCCCTCGCGATCACCGCCGTGGGTGTCACCTCGATCTCGGTGATGGCCGTGTTCGGTTCCGCGGGTCTGCTGGTGAATCTGTTGATCTTCATCATCCTGGGCCTGCCGTCGTCGGGGGGCACCGTGCCGCTCGAGGCCATGCCGCCGTTGTACTCGTGGCTGTCGACGTTCGAACCGATGCACCAGGTGTACATCGCGACCCGGGCCATCCTGTACTTCGACGGCAGCGGGCCGGCGGGTCTGACCCGGGGTGCCCTGATGACACTGCTCGGACTCGGCATCGGCCTCGTGCTGGGTGGGGTGGTGACCCGGATCTACGACGTGCGCGGATTCCACCGCCGCAGCGACGCCGAACCCGCACCCCTCCCCGCCTCGGTGTAACGGCGCGAAAGACAGGACCCCGCTGCTCCTCGAGGGCAGAGCAGCGGGGCCCCGGGTCTCGAACGTAGCGTTCCGATTCCGCCCGGCCCAGCCGCGCCGGGGTGAAACGAGGGATGAAATCGCCCGGGGTGCAGACTGGACGGGTGCGCACCGTACTGGTTCCCGACACCGCCGGCGGGCAGCCGCCCGGCGGATGGACCGTTCCGGTCGGCGCCGACGGACGCCCGATCGCCGCGGCCGAACACCACGACGACCTCGCGACGGCCGTGCGGACGCTCGAGGCGGCGGATCCGCCGCGGTGGATCTGGACCGGCACCGCGACCGTGTACCCCGCCCTGCTACGCGCCGGGGTCCGGGTGCGCCGATGCCACGACCTGGCGTCCACACGCGCGATCCTGAACGTACGCGCCGGGATTCCCGCACCACCGGAGCAACAACCGGTCGACGAGCGTCCCGGGCTGTTCGACGTCGCCCCCACCGTCGACCTCGAGACCGTGCTCGCCGAGTTCGAGCGGCAGCGCACCGAACTCGCCGGCAATGCTCGGCTCGAACTGCTCGTCGCCGCCGAATCGGCGGGCACGCTGGCCGCCGCGGAGATGGGTTTCGACGGGTTGCCGTTCTCCGCCGACGCCCACCGCCGGGTGCTCGAGCGCACCCTCGGTGCGCGTCCCGCCGACGATGGGCTGCCGCCCCGGATCGCGGAACTGAACGCACGGATCGGCGAGGTCTTCGGCCGTGCGCTGAATCCGGCCTCGCACACCGAAATTCTCGAGGCGTTCCGGCGCGAAGGCATCGACCTGTCGTCCACCCGCAAATGGGTGCTGCGTGAACTCGACCATCCGGCGGTGCCGCTGCTCTTGCAGCACCGGGATCTGTCGAAGCTGCACAGCACCAACGGCTGGCAGTGGCTCGACACCTGGGTGCGCGGCGGCCGGTTCCATCCGGTCTATGTACCCGGCGCCGTGGTGTCCGGGCGCTGGGCGAGCCGCGGCGGTGGGGCCCTGCAGATCCCGAAGGCGCTGCGGTCGAGCGTGATCGCCGAGCCCGGGCACGTCTTCGTGATCGCCGACGCCGGCCAGCTCGAACCGCGCATCCTGGCCGCGATGTCCGGCGACCCGCGGATGACGGCGGCGGCGGGCGGCGACGACCTGTACGCACCGGTGGCTGCGGCCGCGTTCGGCGGCGACCGGGCGAAGGCGAAGGTGGCCGTGCTCGGCGTGCTCTACGGTGCGACGGCCGGCGAGTCACGTGCGCTGCTCACCCTGCTGCGCAGGAGCTTTCCCGAGGCGGTGGAGTTCGTGGAACGCGCCGCACATGCCGGTGAGCGCGGTGAGGTGGTGCATTCGTGGCTCGGCCGCGCGTGCCCGCCGCCGGGTGCCGACTTCTTCGCACACGGTGACGCTCGGGCGCGGGGGCGGTTCACCCGCAACTTCGTCGTCCAGGCGACGGCCGCCGAATGGGCGCTGTGCGTGCTAGCCGATCTGCGCCTGCGCCTGGCAACCGACGACACCGGCGAACTCGTCTTCTTCCAGCACGACGAGATCGTGGTGCACACCCGCACCCCGGACGCCGCGACGACGCACCTGTCCGCCGCGGTGGAGTCGGCGACCCGACTGCTGTTCGGTGACACGAAAGTGCTTTTCCCCATGCATGTCTCGATCCGGGAACGCTACGGCGAGGACGAGCCGTAGGCGGCGTGCGTCCACAGGTGGAACGCGGCGTAGGCCCGCCACGGACTCCACTGCCGGGCCCGGGCCGTCGCCTCGCGGGCAGAACCCACGCCGAGGGCCCTGCGCAGCACCAGATCTCCGGCGGGGTACGCGTCACGGTCCCCGAGGACGCGGACGGCGAGGTAGTCCACGGTCCACGGCCCGATGCCGGGCAGCGCCGCCAGATCGGTACGGAACCGCACCGGTTCGGCCGGATCGAGCCCGTCGGCCGCGGCGCGAGCGAGCGCCAGCACGGTCCGCACCCGTGCCCGGGTGAGCCCCACCGCCCCCTGCACCTCGTCGGCATCCGCGGCGGCAAGCCGCTCGGGGGTCGGAAAACAGCGCATATCACCGGATCCCGGATCGCCGTAGCGGGCGACGAGCCGACCGGCGAACGTGGCGGCGGCGGCGACGCTGACCTGCTGGCCCAGCACGGTCTGCACGGCGGTGTCGAACCAGTCCGTTGTCCCGAGCACGCGCAGTCCCGGCCGGGCCGCCACCATCGGGGTGAGCTGCGGATCGGCGCCGAGCGCCGCGTCGATCACGGCAGGCTCGGCGTCGAGGTCGAGCCATCGCCGGACCGACTGCTCGACCTGGGGCAGGTCGCGGCGGTCCGCGTCGATCCGGACGGGCACGTGCTCGGCGTCGGGCCGGGGCCGGATCGCGACCACCGCCGGGCCGTGCCGGCCCCGCACCGACCGCACGTGCGTGCCGGTGGCCGCGTCGTGTCGTTCGAGACCGGCGACGGTGTGGCTGCGCAGGGCCGCCAGCATCGGGGCGGTGGCCAGCGGCGGCGTCACCGCCAACCGCAGGACGACGCTCACGCCGCGGCCTCGAGCCGCAACAGCGTGCGCTTGGCGTCCGCTCCGCCCACGTACCTGCCGAGGTCTCCGTCGCTGCGCACCACCCGGTGGCACGGCAGGACGACGGGCAACGGATTCCGCGCGCACGCCGTACCCACCGCCCGGACGGCACGGGGGCTGCCGGCCACGGCCGCCACCTCGGCGTAGCTGGCGGTACGGCCGTAGCCGATGCGCGGCAGGTGCGTGATGACCTCGCGGCGGAAGCCCCTGGCCAGGCGCAGGTCGAGCGGCAGGTCGAACGCGGTGCGGGCGCCGCGGAAGTACTCGTCGAGCTGGCGGGCGGCGGCGTCGAGCCGAGCGGGCGCGGCGAGGATGCGCGGGCTGATGTCGGCGGCGAGCCGGGCGAGGACCGCCTCGTGATCCTCGGCGGCGTAGGCGACCCGCACGAGGCCGGCGGGGGTGGCGGCGAGCAGCAGCGGCCCCACAGGGGTGTCGACGATCCGATAGGCGACGTCGAGCAGGTCGGCGGCCTCGGCGTCGAGGATCAGCCGCGCGTGCAGGCGCGTCAGGTCGGCAGCATCGACAGGCGACGATTCGAGCGTCATGACGGTTCCTCCGTCGGGTAGCGGCGGCGCAGCGCGGCCCGGCCGTCGGCGGCGGCGCGGCGCGCGGCGTCGGTGGAGTTGCCGAGGATCGCGGCGATCTCGGCGTAGGGCAGGCCGACGACGTGGTGGTAGACGACGGCGGCGCGCTGGGTGAACGGCAGCGCGGCCACCGCCGACCACAGGTCGTCGTCGGGCTCGGGCATCCCGGAGGCGAGGGGGCGTTCCGGCAGGGCGGCGACGGGCACCGGGGTCCGCGCCCGGGCGCGGTGGACGTCGACGGCCTTGCGGTGCGCGATCGTGACGAGCCACGCCTCGACGTTGCTGCCCGGACGCAGCGCCGGGTAGGCGCGCAGCGCGGCGAGGAACGTCTCGGACCACGCGTCGTCGGCGTCGACCGGACCGAGCAGCGCGCGGCACACCCGCAGGACGGTGGCACCGTGCTCGGCGACGACCCGCTCGAACGGCGGCAGCGGGTCAGGGGACGGCATGGGTCACCTGCGCCTCCCGGTCGAGCAGGTAGCGCTTGCGGGCGAGACCCCCGGCATATCCGGTGAGGCTGCCGTCGCGGCCGATCACGCGGTGACACGGCACGACGATGCTGACGGGGTTGCGGCCGTTCGCGGCGGCCACCGCACGCACCGCCGTGGGGTGCCCGACGGCGGCGGCCAGGTCCGTGTAGGTGCACACCGTGCCGTATGCGACGGTCCGCAGCGCCTGCCAGACGCGGAGCTGGAAGGCGGTGCCGTGCAGTGCCAGGGGCACGGTGAACTCGGTGCGCTGCCCGGCGAAGTACTCGGCGAGCTGCTCGGTGACCTCCTCGAAACCGGTCGCCGCGACGTCTCCTAAGGTGCGCGGGCCGGGCCGGTGCCAGTGTTCGGCGAGGTACAGGCCACTGAGTGCCCCGTCCGTCCGCACCAGGGTCAGCGGTCCGATCGGTGAGTCGACGACCGTGTGGGTTCGCGTCGCGTTCACGGGGTTGATCCTTCCATCCGGCGTATACGAGGTAGACGCATCGGCGGAGAGAAATGTGAGAAACGAGCGATCCGAGATGCAGTTCACTCGGGCGGGGATGGAATATCGGGGACAGGGGCGGTGTTGAAGAGTTCGGATCGGCACGCTCCGTGTCCCCCGGGCTCAGTTATTTTGCCTTTGCAGAGTTCCGTCCGGCTGGAGCTGCATTGCGCCTTTCGCCGTGAGGCGACCGGGCGTGCCGGTCCTTTTTCTTTCTTCCCGTCTCGGCGGGCGTGGCCCCGTCCCAGGGCCGGGCGAACCCGCGGTCGCGGCGTCGAGCCTCTCGGTCGACGCCGATATAGTCGTCATCACTCGTCGCGTGGCTTATCGATTCGGGACAGGAAGCGGCAGTTGAAGCCTCTCGCACGCTATGCCTCACTGAACAACTACGTCGAACTCGCCCACTCGCTGGGCCTGGACCCCGCCTCTCTCGTCAGGCGCGCCGGCCTGGACCCGGCCGGCCTGAGCCTGCAGGACCGCTGGGTGCCGGCAGCGACGATCGCCGAGTTGCTCGAACGCTCCGCCGCCGAGTCCGGCCGGGACGACTTCGGTCTCGCCCTCGCCGAGCGCCGGCGATTCTCCAACCTCGGCCCGCTGAGCCTGGTCATCCGGGAGGAGCCCGACGTCCGCAGCGCGCTGAAGGTCCTCATGCGGTACGAGCACATGTACAACGAAGCCCTGCGCATCCGATTGAACGAACACGGCGGTGTCGCAACCCTCCGGCTCACCCTCGACCTGGGGAAACCGGGAACCTTCCGCCAATCTGTCGAGCTCGCCGTCGGAGTTCTGCACCGATTGCTGCAAGGCTTCCTCGGGCCGGCCTGGCAGCCCGTCACCGTGTCGTTCACCCATCCCGCCCCGCGCAACATGCGCACGCATCTCCGGACCTTCGGACCCGTCGTGGAATTCGAGCAGGACTTCGACGGAATCACCCTCTATGCCAAAGACCTCGACGCCCCCAATGCGATGTCCGATCCGCTGTTGCGGCCCTACGCCCAGCAGCTCCTGGATTCGATGCATGCCCCTCGTGAGGCGACGACGCTCAATCGCGTCCGCGAGCTGATCGAACTCCTGCTTCCCACCGGTCGTTGCTCGATCGAGCAGGTCGCTCGCAGCCTGGGGGTGGACCGCAGGACGGTGCACCGCAGACTCGCCGACGACGGCTACACCTTCTCGTCGCTCCTGCATTCGGTCCGCGCCGAACTGGCCGGGCACATGGTCGGCAACCGGCGCTACTCCCTGACCGAGGTCTCCGAGCTGCTCGGATTCTCCTCGCCCGGCAACTTCTCGCGCTGGTTCCGGAAACGTTTCGGCTGCACCCCGAGTCGCTGGCGCGCCGGAGACTCGTCGTCGGAACAGATCCAGGCACGTCACATCGAAACGACCTGACGTGATGCCAAAGCTCGACCCGTCCGCTCGCGCCCGCGAGCCGACAGGCCGGGGGCGCCGGCATGAGCCCCCGCCCTCGCAATCGACCGCCCTCGCAATCGACACAGCGCCGACCATCCGCCGCAAAACGCGACATGCCCTGCACGGTTGGGGGGAGAATCCCACTCATGCACGCCACCGCCGGAACACGCGAGCGCCACGTCCGGCGGTGCGCCTTCGGTTCATACGCATCGTCCGCACCTCCGGTGCAGGACCCGAGAACGCGACGTCGGGTCGGAAAGGCGCCGAGCCGGCCCCGGGCTTGATCGCATCGGATTCCTGGTGGCAGGAGATACAGCTGTGGGATCGAAATCCGCACCCTCGAAATCGAAGAAGAAGGGCAAGGCTCACGGGGACGGGAAACGTGAGCCGCAGCATCGTGCCGATACCGGTGAATTGCACGCGCCGACCGTCGAGTTCACCCCACCGATGAAGAACAAGGAATACCGGCGCCTGCTCAGACCGCTCCACGCCGAGCTCGTCGCGGTGCAGGAATGGGTGAAAGCGTCGGGCGCGAAAGTCTGCATCGTGTTCGAGGGGCGTGACACCGCCGGGAAGGGCGGAGTCATCAAGGCGATCACCGAGCGGGTGAGCCCTCGGGTGTTCCGCGTGGTCGCGTTGCCCGCACCGACCGAGCGGGAGAAGACGCAGATGTATGTGCAGCGATATCTGCCGTATCTGCCGGCCGGTGGTGAGGTCGTGATCTTCGACCGCAGCTGGTACAACCGCGCCGGGGTGGAACGTGTGATGGGCTTTTGCACCGAGGAGGAGGCGCACCGCTTCCTCCAGCTCGTTCCGGCCGTCGAACGCGCGATGGTGGAGGCGGGTGTAATCCTGCTGAAGTACTGGCTCGAAGTGAGCGAGGAGCAACAGACCGCACGGCTGCAGAGCAGGATCGACGATCCGCGCAAGATCTGGAAGCTGTCGGACCTCGATCTGCAGTCGTACAGCCGGTGGTACGACTACTCACGGGCGCGGGACGAGATGTTCCGCTTCACCGACACCGGCTGGGCACCGTGGTATGTCGCCGACAACGACGACAAGAAGCGCGGGCGGCTCAATATCATCAACCATCTGCTGAGCAAGATCCCCTACGAGCCCCTGGAAGGTCGCGACATCACCCTCCCGGCGCGGCAGAGCCCCGACAACTACCAGGTGACGACGCAACCGCTGCACTGGATCCCCACTCCCTACTGACGTCCGCGCCGGGAAAGGACCGCCCGTCATGGCCTCGACAGAACGCACACCGGAACGGGCGGACTCCCCCGCGACTGGGCAAGCACCCACGACGTGGCACGCCCAGAGTGCCGACGTCGTGGTGTCCGCACTGGCCTCGGACACGCAGACCGGACTGACGAGCGACGAGGTGGGCGAGCGTCGCCGACGCTACGGGTCCAACAGCATCGTCTCCGAACCCGCACCGTCGGCACGGGTGCTCGCGCTGCTCCAGCTGAAGGATCTGATGAACCTGATGCTGGTCGCGGTGGCGGTCGTCAGCGTCGTCATTGGGGAGATTCCCACCGCCATCATCGTTGCCGTACTCGTCGGACTCAACGTGGTCCTGGGCACCCGGCAGGAGTTGAAGGCCCGCGCCAGCGTCGACGCACTGGCGAAGATGCAGACCCCGCAGGCGCGGGTGACCCGTGACGGGACACTGGTTCAGCTCGCCGCCACCGACCTGGTGCCGGGCGACGTCGTGCAGCTCGAGGCGGGCGACATCGTCCCTGCCGACGGCCGACTGCTCATCTCGGCCACCCTCGAGACGCAGGAGGCGGCACTGACGGGCGAGAGTGCCCCCGTCCCGAAGGATCCCCAGACCCTCGGCACCACCGACGTCCCCCTCGGCGACCGCAGCAACATGGTTTTCCAGAACACCTCGGTCACCCGCGGCACCGCCACCATGGTGGTCACCGAAACCGGCATGCACACCCAGATGGGCCGCATCGCCTCGATGCTCTCGGCCGTCGCGCCGAGCAAGTCGCCGCTGCAACGCGAACTGAATTCGCTCACCAAGTTGCTCGGCATCATCGCGTGGACCGCGGTCGCTCTCATCGTCGTCCTCGGAGTGATCCGCGGACAGAGCCTGACCACGGTCTTGCTGCTGGGCATCTCCATGGGGGTCTCCGCGATCCCGACCGGCCTGCCGACGTTCGTCCAGGCCATGCTCGCCTATGGCGCCCGCCAGCTGGCCGAGGCGAAGGCCGTCGTGAAGAACCTCACCGACGTCGAGACCCTCGGCGCCACCAGCGCGATCAATTCGGACAAGACCGGCACGCTGACCATGAACCAGATGACCGTGCGGTCACTGTACTTCCACTGCCGCTGGTACACCGTCGACGGCGAGGGGTACAGCAAATCGGGGCGCATCACCCACGTCGCAGGCGAGGCGCCCCCCGACTTCACCCTGCTCGCCTACGGGCTGTGCCTCGACAGCGACGCCACCGTCTCCGACACCGGACAGGTGGTCGGCGATCCCACCGAGGCCGCCCTGGTGGTGCTCGCCGCGAAGGTCGGCGTCGACGCCCCGCAGACCCGGCGGGCGTATCCCCGCGTCGCCGCCGTGCCGTTTGACTCCGCGTACAAGTTCATGGCGACGTTCCACCACCTACCGGTCGACGGCACCACCCGCTTCGTGGAACTGGTCAAGGGCGGACCGGACGTCGTTCTCGCGCGGTGCGCGAGCGCCTTCCGTCCCGGCCGGCAGGCGGTACCGATCGGCGACGTCCGGCAGGAACTGCTCGCGGCGAACCAGACCATGTCCGAGAAGGGCCTGCGCGTCCTGGCGTTCGCCGTACGCCTGCTCGACGGGCAGGAGCAGGCCGTGAACGCCGACCCCATGTCGTTCGTCGAGGACCTCACGTTCGTCGGTATGGTCGGCATCATCGATCCACTCCGGCCGGAGGCCATCGAGGCCGTGCGCACCGCCCACGAGGCCGGCATCGAAGTCCGAATGATCACCGGAGACCATGCGATCACGGCGTCGGCGATCGGTGCCGAGCTCGGCCTCGGGCCGGGCGCGATCGGCGGCGCCGAGCTGCAGGCCATGTCGGACGAGGAACTGACGGCAGCACTGCCGAACCTCCACGTCTTCGGTCGCGTCACCCCCCAGGACAAGCTCCGTCTCGCCGGCGTCATGCAGCAGAGCGGGGCAGTGGTGGCGATGACCGGCGACGCGGTCAACGACGCCGCGGCCCTGAAGAAGGCCGACATCGGAGTGGCCATGGGCTCGGGCAGCGAGGTCACCAAGCAAGCCGGCAAGATGGTGCTCACCGACGACAACTTCGGAACGCTGATCACCGCGATCCGGTTGGGCCGCAACATCTACGAAAAGATCGTCTCCTACATCCGCTACCAGATGTCGAAACTGTTCTCACTGGTTCTGCTGTTCCTCGTCGCGAGCATCTTCGACATCAACGACGGGGTGGCGCTGACCCCGCTGATGGTGCTGTTCCAGCACTTCTTCATCACCCTGTTCCCGGTCGCCGTCATCATGCTCGACCCGCCGCCGCCCGACCTGATGAACAAGCCACCCCGCGACCCCGAGATGCCGATCGCCAACCGGAAGGCATTCACACAGTGGCTGGCCTACGGCATCCTGCAGTTCGCCGTCACCCTCGCCGCGATGCTCCTCGCTCCGGGCGAGATGAGCACCACCGAAGCGAACGTCCCCATGACCACGGCGTTCGTGGTGCTGTCGTTCGGGTCCGTCCTCGCCGGACTCGTCATGCGGCGCGATCCGGAGTCCGGCCTACAGGCACCGATACTCGGGGCGCTGAAGATCCTGTCGATTCCCGTCGTGGTCACCGTATTCGCCGTCGAAATCGGCTTCCTCCAGGAACTTCTGATGACCACATCGCTGACCGGAGACCAATGGCTCGCCTGCCTCGGCTGGTCCCTGATCATCCCGATCGTCGTCGAAGCGGAGAAGGCGCTGCGCCGCCGCCGTCGACCGGTGCCGCCGGCACTGCTTCCCCCCGAGGTCGCAGTCGGCCCGCAACGAGCCGGTGCGCACTGACGCCGACTCCTACGGGCATCCCGGTTCGAGCGCGGCCCGAAGTTCGCGATATTCCTTGTGGGGTCAATACGAACGGAGGCACAATTCAGGCAGAGATTCACCTCCGAAAGGGGACCGTCATGTCCCAGCATGTGCGTGGTGAGCAGGAAACCATGTCCGTCAAACAGGGGATTGCAGCAGGAACGTCGATCGGGGCCGCAATCATCGTGGCCACCCTCGGCATCGTCCAGTTCTTCCAAGGCATCGCCGCAGTGGCCGAGGACGAGGTGTTCGTTCAAGGCCAGGAGTACACGTTCGCGTTCGACCTCACCACGTGGGGCTGGATCCACATCGTGCTCGGTGTGGTCATGGTGGTGGTCGGCATCGCTTTGATCACCGGTGCGACGTGGGCGCGGGTGGCTGCGATCGTCCTCGCCGCCTTGTCGATCCTGGCGAACTTCATGTGGCTGCCGTACTACCCGTGGTGGTCGGTGCTCATTATCGCTCTCGACGTGGTGGTGATCTGGGCCGTCTCTACCTGGAATCCCCGAGCCGACTACTACCAGGGCTGATCGGCGGTCCCTCGCAGAACCCGAGTGCAGGACCGGACCGTGAGCGCGCCGCCGGACGCCGGCGGCAGCGGGGTGCCGGCCGACCGCCGGTGGTGAGCGCGCACCCGCCCCTCAGCCACACCCCTCGTGCTGCGGCCTCTCGACGTCGTGGTGACAGATTTCCACTCCCGCGGGGCATGGCCATCGGCCTGTTGCGCCCCCCGATCGCGGTCTGACGCAACGCCCCGCCACCCGAGATCCTTCACATCGGCGCCTCCGGGACGCGCTATCCCGCATCGGATTCGCGACCCACGCCGCCCCGGGGCCGATCAACGGGCCGGATACCCCGCCTCTGCACTATGTCCCCAAATGAACAGTTCTACGTCCCGCAGGGATAAGCACCCGGGCACGCCTTCCACTACTGTTAGGTCCATCACACAGAGCCGGCTGGGGAGAGGGAAGGTCGGTCGCGGCCGCGACATCGCCCACCTCATCCCGCCGGAACACCGACAGCTGCCGAGCACGGCAACGTGCCCTCGACAGCCCGGATCCCGCACAGCGGGAAGCAATTACATCCCGAGAAACATCCAGGTGCCGAAGCCTGCCCGGTGGACCGGGCCGGCAGGCGCGACAAGGAGGAGACTGTGGCAAAAGCCGTCCGCTTCTACGAGACCGGTGGCCCCGAGGTCCTGCGCTGGGAAGCCGTCGAGGTCGGCGAGCCCGGCCCGGGCGAGGTCCGGATCCGGCATGAGGCCGTCGGTCTCAACTTCGCCGACACGTACTTCCGCACCGGCCTGTACCCCGCCCCGCTGCCGGCCGGCATGGGCGTGGAAGCCGCCGGCGTCGTCGAGGCCGTCGGACCGGGCGTGTCGCACGTGCGGGAAGGAGATCGGGTGACCTACACCGGCAGCCCGCTCGGCGCCTACAGCACCGAACGCGTGATGCCCGCCGAACACCTGATCCCGCTGCCCGATGCCATCGGGTTCGACACGGCCGCGGCGATGACCATGCGCGGCTTGACCACCGCTTACCTGCTGCGCCGGATCCACCCGCTGAAGGCCGGCGACACGGTACTGCTGCACGCCGCGGCCGGAGGCGTGGGTCTGATCTTCACTCAGTGGGCGAAGTTGTTGGGCATCAACGTGATCGGAACGGTCTCGAACGAGGAGAAGGCCGAGACCGCGCGCGCCCACGGGTGCGATCACGTCGTGATCTACACGCAGGAGGACGTCGCGCAGCGAGTGCGGGAACTGACGGACGGCGCCGGCGTTCCCGTGGTGTACGACAGCATCGGCAGGACGACGTACTCGACCTCCCTCGATTCGCTGGCGCGCCGCGGCCTGCTGGTGTGCTTCGGCACCGCGTCCGGACCGATCCCGCCGATCGATGCGATGCAGCTCGCGGTCAAGGGCTCGCTGTTCGTGACCCGTCCGGCGCTCGCGGACTACATCGCCGACCCGGCCGAGCGCACCGAACTCGCCGCAGAGCTGTTCACCCACGTCGCAACCGGGAAGATCACGATCGAGATCAACCAGCGGTATGCACTCGAGGACGCGGTCCGCGCCCACCACGATCTCGAAGCCGGTCGCAGCATCGGCTCGTCGGTCTTCACCCTCTGACCCCGGCTGGGCGGGATGTTGCTCCGGACACCACCGCCACCCCCACCACCCACGAAGGATCTGTCATGACTACCACCACCCGGCCGTCGGAGACGACCCCGACCACCACGCGGGCGTTCCGCGTCGAACCGCTCACCTGCACCATCGGCGCCGAACTGTTCGACGTCGACCTCGGGGAGGTTTCGCGTGACCACGCGCTGTTCGAGCAGCTGCACGCACTCCTGCTCGAATACAAGGTGCTCTTCTTCCGCGATCAGGACATCACCCGCGCCGAGCACGTGGCGCTGGCCGAGCGGTTCGGTCCGCTCGAGGATCACCCGATGGTCGGCAGCGACCCCGACAACCCTGGCCTGGTGCGGATCTACAAGGACCTCGACAGCGCGCCCGAGCACTACGAGAACGCCTACCACTGCGACGCCACGTGGCGGCAGAACCCGCCCATGGGGTGTGTGCTGCGGTGCGTGGAGACGCCGCCGGTCGGCGGCGACACCATCTGGGTGAACATGGCCGAGGCGTACCGACGGCTGCCCGTGCCGGTGAAGGAACAGGTCGCCGGACTGCGGGCCCGGCACAGCATCGAGGCCAGCTTCGGTGCCGCCCTGCCGATGGAACAGCGCCATCAGCTGCATGCGCGGTTCCCCGACGCCGAGCACCCGGTGGTGCGCACCCACCCCGAGACCGGCGAGAAGATCCTGTTCGTCAACGCCTTTGCCACGCACTTGGTCAACTACCACACCCCCGACAACGTCCGCTTCGGGATCGACTACGCCCCCGGCGCCGGCAACCTGCTGCAGTACCTGATCAGCCAGGCCGCGATCCCGGAATACCAGGTGCGGTGGCGCTGGACCCGCAACAGCGTCGCCATCTGGGACAACCGATCCACACAACACTATGCGGTGCAGGACTATTGGCCCGCCGTGCGCAAGATGGAACGCGCCGGCATCGTCGGCGACCGCCCCTTCTGACCCATCCCCCTTCCCAGTCACCCTCACCAACCACACAACAACTCTGATCGGAGCACCACCATGCACTTCCACGACGACGCCCTGTTCCCGGAGAACCAGGAGAAGCTGGTCATCACCGTCGCCCCCTACGGCCCGGAATGGGACATCGACGACTTCGCCGAGGACCTGCCGCTGACCATGGACGAGCACGTGCAGAAGGCGGTGGACTGCTACGACGCCGGCGCCACCGTGCTGCACATCCACGTGCGCGAACTCGACGGCAAGGGCTCCAAGCGGCTCTCGAAGTTCAACGAACTGCTCGGCCGGCTGCGCGAGGCGGTGCCCGAGATGATCCTGCAGGTCGGCGGGTCGATCTCGTTCGCCCCCGAAGGCGAGGGCGCGGACGCCAAGTGGCTCTCCGACGACACCCGCCACCTGCTCGCCGAACTCGACCCCAAACCCGACCAGGTCACCATCGCGATCAACACCAACCAGATGAACATCGTCGAGCTGATGACCGCCGACGACATCGCCGGCACCTCCTTCCAGCGCCCCGAGGTCTACGACGCCTACCGCGAGATGACCGTCCCGGCCGGGCCGGGCTGGGTCGAGGAGCACCTGCGCCGGCTGCAGGCCAACGGCATCCAGCCGCACTTCCAGCTCGCCAACATCGCCCAGCTCGAGACCGTCGAACGGCTCATCCGTCGCGGCGTCTACACCGGCCCGCTGATGGTGACCTGGGTCGGCATCGGCGGCGGCTTCGACGGCCCCAACCCGTACAACCTGATGGAGTTCGTCCGCCGCACCCCCGACGGCGCGGTGCTCACCCTGGAAACCCTGATGCGCAGCGTGCTGCCGGTCAACACCATGGCCATCGCGATGGGCCTGCACGCCCGCTGCGGCACCGAGGACACCCTGTGGGGCCGCAAGGGCGAGAAGATGACCTCCGTGGCGCAGGTCGAACAACTCGTCCGCATCGCCGGCGAGCTCGGCCGCGAGGTCGCCACCGGCAAGGAGGCCCGCGAGATCTACAAGCTCGACGAGCACTACACCAGCGCCGACGAGACCCTCGCCAAGATCGGCTTCGCACCCAACCGCCGCCCCGGCCAGCGCGGCTTCACCCAGCACGCCTGAGCCAGGCGCACCGGACACCTCCCCGGAGGGGGCACGCACACAGCACCGTGCGTGCCCCGGCCGTGGGTGCCACCTCTCCCGTGGCGGTGCCACGGGAGAGGCCCACGCCGTCTCGTTCTGTCCTCCTCGCCGTCGTTCCTCCGCATTCACCGCCACCCTCGCCCACAGGAGTTCCCATGGGACTGCCCACCTCCTCCGTGGAGAATCCGACCGGCAACCCGGACGCCGGTCCCCGCACCACCTCCCGCACGCGCTCACGGACGTACCCGTGGATCGTCTTCGCCCTGACCTTCGGGCTGTTGCTCTCGGACTACATGTCCCGGCAGGTCCTCAGCGCCGTCTTCCCGTTCCTGAAAACCGAATGGGCGCTCTCGGATTCACAGCTCGCCTCCCTCACCAGCATCGTCGCCCTCATGGTCGGCCTGCTCACCCTGCCGCTGTCGCTGCTCGCGGACCGGTGGGGCCGGGTCAAGAGCCTCGTGCTCATGGCCGTGTTGTGGAGCGCGGCCACCCTGCTCTGTGCGGTCGCCTCCAGCTTCGAGCAGATGCTCGGTGCCAGATTCCTCGTCGGCGTCGGCGAAGCCGCCTACGGCAGCGTGGGAATCGCGGTGGTGCTGAGTGTATTCGCACCGCGGGTACACGCCTCACTCAGCGGCGCCTTCATGGCCGGCGGATCGTTCGGCTCGGTGATCGGCGTCGCGCTCGGCGGAGTGATCGCCGTGCACCTGAGCTGGCGATGGTCGTTCGCGGCCATGGCGGTCTTCGGCCTGATCCTGGTTGCGCTGTTCCGGACGCTCGTCACCGAACGCAAGCTCGCCGAGAACGCCGCCGACGAACACCCGGGGCAGACCCCAACCCCACCCGACGGCTTTCGCGCCCCGGTGTCGAGCCTGTTCACCAATCCGGCAGTGCTGTTCGCCTACATCGGTGGCGGACTGCAGATATTCACCGCCGCAGTGCTGCTGTCGTGGACGCCGAGTTACTTCAACCGGTACTACGGCCTCGCCCCGGACAAGGCCGGAGCCGCCGCCTCGATCGTCGTACTTCTCGTCGGCAGTGGCATGGTCGTCTGCGGCATCATCACCGACCGCCTCGGCCGCCACGACATCACCCGCAAGTGGACCGCTGCCGTCGTCTTCTGCATCATCGCGCTGGTGTGCCTGCTTACCGCCTTCCGGCTCGAGGCCGGCCCCGCCCAGCTTGTGCTCATCGGAATCGGTGCCTTCTTCTCCGCCGGCTCCTCGGGTCCGACCGCAGCGATGGTCGCGAACCTGACCCACACGTCGGTCCGCGCGTCCGCGATGGGCACGCTCACCGTCGCCAACAACCTGCTCGGTCTCGCCCTCGGCCCATTCGTCGTCGGCGTCCTCGCCGATCGGCTCGGCTTGCGAGAGGCGCTGCAGCTGTCTCCCCTGGTCTACCTCGCCGCCATCGCCGCACTGCTGGCCGGCAAGCGCCTCCATCCTGCGGGACTGCGCAAACTCCTCGCACTGACCACTCCTCCCGCCCGTTGAAACCGACGACCCTGCTTCCCAGTCACTTCCGAATGATCCACCGGAGCCGATCTTGAACATCCCCACCTCTCCGACCGTAGTGATAGTGCCGGGTCTGCGAGACCACGTCGCGGACCATTGGCAGACCCTGCTCGCCGGACGCCTCGACAATGCGCGCACCGTGCCCCCGCTCGAGCACGACAAGCTCGACCGTGCCGCCCGGGTCGCCGCTCTCGACACCGTCCTGAACGACGTCTCCGGCCCGGTCGTGCTCGTCGCCCACAGCGCCGGAGTCATGACCACAGTCCACTGGGCACAGAACCCCACCCGGCCGATCCAGGGCGCCCTGCTGGCGACCCCGGCGGACCTGGAGCTGCCGCTGCCCTCCGGCTATCCCTCCGGCGAAGACCTCGACCGCGGCGGCTGGAACCCCATCCCTCGCCGGAGGCTGCCGTTCCCGAGTGTCGTCGCGGCAAGCCGCAACGATCCACTCGCCTGCTACCGCCGTGTGACCGGCATGGCCGAGCTCTGGGGCAGCCGGCTGGTCGACCTCGGCAACGTCGGGCACCTGAATCCAGCCGCCGGCTACGGATATTGGCCCCGCGCCGAGGAACTACTACAGGAACTGATCGAGCACACCGCAGCGTCCGCCGCAGCGCGGTGTTGATTCCGGGGCGGGCCACGACTCGAGGTCGCCGGCCCGCCCCTCACACCAGCCACACGCCACCATGTATCGCGCCTCGTGCGCCAGTACGGAGAAAGAAATTGAGCAAGGTCTACACAACCGCAGCCGAGGCCGTCGCCGACATCCCGACCGGCGCCTCGCTCGCGGTCGGAGGTTTCGGCCTGTCAGGCATCCCGGACGAGCTGATCGCAGCGCTCGCGGAGGGGGAGGGCACCGATTTCGAGGTGTTCTCCAACAACTGCGGCATCGACGGGCACGGACTGGGAATCCTGCTCGGCGACAAGCGCATCCGCCGAGTCACCGCCTCCTATGTGGGAGAGAACAAGGAGTTCGCCCGCCAGTACCTGTCCGGTGAACTCGAGGTGGAGCTGACCCCGCAGGGCACCCTGGCGGAGAAGATGCGTGCCGGCGGCGCCGGCATCCCGGCGTTCTTCACTCCCGCCGGGGTCGGCACCCCCGTCTCCCAGGGCGGGCTGCCGTGGCGCTACCACGCGGACGGATCCGTCGCGCTCGCGTCGCCGCCGAAGGAGATCCGCGAGTTCCGGGGCAGGCGGTACGTGCTCGAGGAATCGATCACCGCGGACTTCGCCCTGGTACATGCGCTGCGCGGCGACACCGAGGGCAACCTGGTGTTCAACAAGGCCGCGATGAACTTCAACCCGCTGGCCGCGATGGCCGGGAAGATCTGCATCGCCCAGGTCGAACAGCTCGTCGAACCCGGCGAGATCGACCCGGGGCAGGTGCACCTTCCGGGAATCTTCGTCGACCGCATCGTGCACACCGGCATGCAGCACAAGCAGATCGAGAAGCGCACCGTGCGCGCCGCCAAGGAGGCCCGAGCATGACCGCAGTGATCGAAACCCTCGGCTGGTCACGTACCGAGATGGCGGCCCGCGCCGCACAGGAACTCACGCCGGGGCAGTACGTCAATCTCGGCATCGGGCTGCCGACGCTGATTCCGAACTTCCTGCCCGAGGGCGTGCGGGTCACCCTGCATTCGGAGAACGGGATCCTGGGGACGGGCCCCTACCCGGCCGAGGACGCCGTCGATCCGGACCTGATCAACGCCGGCAAGGAAACCGTCACCGTCCACCCCGGTGCGGCGTTCTTCGACTCGGCCATCTCGTTCGGGATGATCCGCGGCGGGCACATCGACACCGCGGTGCTCGGTGGGATGCAGGTCTCCGCCACCGGGGATCTGGCGAACTGGATGGTGCCGGGCAAGATGGTCAAGGGCATGGGCGGGGCGATGGACCTCGTCCACGGCGCCCGCACGGTCATCGTGCTGATGGAGCACACGGACAAGACCGGCGCATCGAAGATTGTCGAGCGGTGCACCCTGCCGCTCACCGGGGAGGCCGTGGTGCAGCGGATCATCACCGACCTCGCCGTCCTCGACGTCACCGACGCCGGACTGGTGCTGGTCGAGTGCGCACCCGGCGTCACCGCCGAGCAGGTCCGCGCCGCCACCGACGCACCCCTGGGCTGACCCCACCGTCTCCATCGTCACAACGACAGGACACACTCTCGTGCTCAATCTCTCCGTACTCCTGGAAGACTCCGTCCGTCGCTACCCCGATCGCGTCGCACTGGTCTTCGGCACGGAACGCCTCACCTACGCCCACCTCGACGCCCTGGCCAACCAGGTGGCGAACCTGCTCGCCGCCCGGGGCATCGGCCCCGGCGACAAAGTCGCGCTCTCGTGCCCGAACATCCCGCAGTTCCCCGCCGTCTACTACGGGATCCTCAAAGCCGGCGCGATCGTCGTGCCGTTGAACATCCTGCTCAAGCCTCGCGAGATCACCTACCATCTCGACGATTCCGGTGCCGCCCTCTACTTCTGCTTCGAGGGCACCGACGACCTGCCCATGGGCGAATACGGCCGTGCCGGATTCGACAACGCCGCCGGATGCCGCGAGATGATTCTCCTCACCGCGGACCCGGACACGTCGTCGCCGATCCCCGGCGTCGACACCCTCGCCCGGGCCGTCGAGACCCGTCCGGACACATTCGACACCGTCGTTCGCGAGCCCGGCGATACCGCGGTGATCCTCTACACCAGCGGCACCACCGGCCGGCCGAAGGGCGCGGAACTGACGCACGCGAACATGCTGCTCAACGCCCTGACCGCCAACCGGTTGTTCGACAGCACCCCGCTGCGCCCGGACACCTGTCTGCTCACCCTGCCGCTGTTCCATTCCTTCGGCCAGACCGTGACGATGAATGCCGGCCTGTCGGTCGGCGCCACCCTCGTGCTCCTCCCACGGTTCGACGCGAAGGCAGCGCTCGAGCTCATGGTCGACGAGGACATCACCGTCTTCGCCGGGGTGCCGACCATGTACTGGGCTCTGCTCGCCGCGGTCGACGACACCGTCGACGTCGACCGCATCTCCCGCTCCCTGCGGCGCGCGATCTCCGGTGGCGCCGCGCTGCCCGTGGAGATCCACACCCGGTTCGAACGCCGCTTCGGCGTGCGGATTCTCGAGGGCTACGGTCTGTCCGAAACGTCGCCGCTGGCGGTCTTCAGCGACCCCGAACGCGACCCCCGCCCCGGCTCGATCGGTGTTCCGGTCTGGGGCATCGAGGCCGAGCTCGTCGACGAGCACTGGAACCCCGTCCTCGGCGACGACCAGGTCGGGGAGCTCGCGCTCCGCGGCCACAACGTGATGAAGGGCTACCTCGGCCGGCCCGACGCCACCGCCGAGGTGATGCGCGACGGCTGGTTCCGCACAGGCGATCTCGCACGGCGCGACGAGGACGGCTTCTACTACATCGTCGACCGGGCCAAGGATCTCATCGTCCGCGGCGGATTCAACGTCTACCCCCGAGAGGTCGAGGAAGTACTGATGACGCACGCCGCGGTCTCGCTCGCAGCCGTCGTGGGCGTCCCGGACGAACGGCACGGCGAAGAAGTCAAGGCATTCGTCATCCTCGAACCGGGTGCACGGATCACCGAGGCGGAGCTGATCGACTGGTGCAAGGACCAGATGGCCGGCTACAAGTACCCCCGGTCCGTCGAATTCACCGCGGCCCTGCCCATGACCGCCACCGGAAAGATCCTCAAGCGCGAGCTGGTCTCGGCCGTCGTCGACCAGGTTCGCGGCCGATGACCGCCCACACGGCCGGTGCGGCTCCTTCCATCGTCGACCGCATGAAGGCGGAGGGCACCTGGAACCCGCTGTGGGACGGGATCGAGGAACTCGATCCCGAATGGACCGAGCATTACATGACGGCGACGATGCAGCCGTACCAGAGCGGCGTGCTCTCACCGCAGGTCGTCCAGTTGCTGTGCATCGCCGTCGATGCCTCCTGCACCCACATGTACGCTCCCGGGCTGCGGCGACACATACGAGCCGCACTCGATCTGGGCGTCACCGCCCGCGAGATCGTCGAAGTCCTGAAGCTCGCGACCACCATCGGCATCCACTCGCTGAACATCGGCGTGCCACTCCTCCTCGAGGAACTGTCCTCACAGGGTCGGGTGCCCGAATCGGACCGTGCCGGGCACGCCTGACACAACGCCGCTCTCCCGCCCGCGGCGATGGCGGAACACCTCCACTGTCCCGATCCCCCTCGTCCTCCGCACCGGTGGATGCGGAAACGCCCGAAGAGTGGACCGACACGGCCCAGACGGCAACCGGATCGTGGTGGTCGGACCACGCGTGCTGGTTGGCCGACCGCAGCGGTTCCGCCGTCGACGCTCCCGCGACCCTGGGCTCGCACCGTCATCCGCCGCTCGCTCCGGCCCCCGGCACGTACGTCCACGGCAACCGACCGGTCCCGCACTCCCCGGGCAGAACACCCCGCACCTCGAGGAACAATCATGACGCTTCGACTCCACCATCCCGCCGAACTGCTCGACCTGATCGGCCACGACCTCGGCACGACCGTCCCCCACGAGATCACCCAGGAGCAGGTGGACCGGTTCGCCGTAGCCACCGGAGATCATCAGTGGATTCACACCGATCCCGTCCGCGCCTCCCGCGGCCCGTTCGGCGGCACGATTGCACACGGCTACCTCACCGTGTCGCTGATACCGGTGATCCTCGCGGAGGTGCTGGCCGTGGACAACTGCTCCGCGATGCTCAACTACGGGCTCAACCGGGTGCGCTTTCCCGCCCCGGTTCCGACCGGCTCCAAGCTGCGCGCCACTGTTCGGGTCGCCGGCGCTCGGCACAAGCCTGCAGGCCTCGAGGCGGTCTTCGAGATCAACTGTGAGATCGACGGTGGGACACGACCGGTGTGTATCGCCGAGATGGTTGTGCTCTACACATGACCGCCGGAAACGTGCTCGATCACCACACCCGGTTCGAGGAGCGGATCGTCGGCGTCGGCTGCCACCGGATCCGGGTCAGCGTGCGCCACGGGAGCGGAGTTCCTGTGGTGTTGTGCAACGGTCTCGGCGCCGGATTGGAAATCCTCGGTCCGCTCGTGGAGTCCTGGAACGCGGGAGCGACGATCGTGCGCTTCGACGTTCCCGGCGCCGGCGGGTCTCCGTCGTCGCTGGTGCCGTACGGCTTCCCGTATCTGGCGTGGGTGGTGGGCCGGGTCCTCGACGCCCTCGGTTTCGGAGTCGTCGACGTCGTCGGATACTCGTGGGGCGGCGCGCTGGCCCAGCAGTTCGCCCTGCAGAATCCGCGTCGCTGCCGGCGTCTCGTGCTCGTCGCCACCAGCACCGGCGCAGTGTCCGTCCCGGGCAGTCCGCGCACCTTGGCGAAGATGCTCACCCGCCGGCGCTTCGACGACGCCGCCTGGGCCGCGGCGAACGTCGCGGAACTGTACGGCGGTACCGCCCGCCCGAACGCCGGCGCGGTCGCCGGCCTTCTCGGCAGGCAGCCCCGCACGACGTCGCGAACCGGATATGTGCAGCAACTGCTCGCCGGGGCCCTGTGGACGAGCCTGCCGCTGCTGCCGCTGATCCGGCAACCGGTCCTCGTGGTCGCCGGCACCGACGACCCGGTCGTTCCCGCCGTGAATGCGCGCATCATGCACCGGCTGCTTCCCCATGCAACCCTGCACATGCACTCCGGGGGGCACATCGACGTGCTCACCGGAGCCGGCGAGGTCGTGCCGGTCATCGATGCGTTTCTCGCGACCGAATGACGGTTTCGACGCCGCGACGGTCCGACGAGGAGGCACGTGCCGCACTTCGCTCGTCGGAGCGGACCGATCCGCGGTACGTCACGATGTTCCCGGGCCGTCGCCCTCGGGCTGGTCGTCGCCGTGGCGCCGACGCCGTTGCTCGAACGCGCTCACCGCAGCTTCGATCGTCGGATAGAACCGTGACGTATCGAATCGGTCACCCACGCCGAAGCGCACGAGCCGATCCTTGACGGGGCCCTTCATCTCTGCGAAGACGAGCCTGACGTGCTGGCTCTCCAGATACCGGTCGAGGTCGACCACTTCGTCGACGGCTGTGGTGTCCAATCCGATGATCGGCTCGGCGGCGACGACGACCCATTCGACGGGAGACGCCGAGTCGTTCACCAATGAACGGACGTAGCTGTCGAACATCTCCCCGTTGGCGAAGAACAACGGGGCATCGAATCGAACGAGGACCAGACCCGGGATGCGCCGGCCCTCGGGGTGCCGGGTGATGTCGTGGAACCCGTCCCGATCCGGAAGGGCGACCAGCTCCGTCCGATAGGGCTGCCATACTCGCACAACCACTGCCACGAAAGACAATCCGATCGCCACCAGGATGCCCTGCAAGACCCCCACCAAGGCGACGCCGACGAATGCTGCCGCGGCCAGACCCGCTTCGACGCGGCTCATCCGCCACATTCGCACGACACCGGGCACGTCGACCAGCGCCCACGCCGCGACGATCACCACCGCCCCCAGCGTGGCCTGGGGGAGATACGCCGTCACTCCGGGTGCGAGCAGAACGAACAACAGCACCGCTACGGCTCCGACGACTCCGGCCAACTGGGTGCGGGCTCCGCTCTCCTCGGCCACCGGCGTGCGGGACCCGCTGGCCGAGATCGGGAACCCACCGAACACCCCACTGGCCACGTTCGCGACTCCGATCGCCTTCATCTCCGCACTGCCGTCGACGTTCTCGCCCCGCCGGGCTGCGAAGGTGCGCGACAGCACGCCCGAGTCGGCGAAGGCGATCAACGCGATACCCGCCGCCGGTCCCACGAGCTCGGCCACATCACCCCAATTCACCCCGCCGAACGATGGGAGGGGCATGCCGCGCGGCAAGGCGCCGACCATGTCGATGTCGTCGGTGAGGTCGACCGCGAAGGAGACGGCCATGGCTCCCACGACCGCAACCAGAACACCCGGAACCTTGGAATGCAGCAGCTTGAGACCGATGATCACCGACAGCGACACTCCGCCCACGAGCGCCGTCGTCGGGTCGATGTCTCCGTCCAGTACCGCCCCGGCGGTCGCGGCGAGCTCGTCGAGAAGGCCCGAGGCGTCGACGGAGAAGCCCAGCAGCTTCGGTAACTGCCCGACGATCACGATGAGCGCGATCGCATTGAGATAGCCCAGGCGCAGGGGCTTGGACAACAGCTCGGTGACGAACCCGAGCCGCAGCAACCCTCCGACGACCATGATCACGCCGACCAGCACCGCCAGGATGCCCGCCAGGATCAGTGCGCTTTCCGGGTCCGCGGCCACGGTCAGCGGCAACACCGCCGCAGCGATCAGCGGCGCCAGCGACGAGTCCGGCCCCAGAACGAGAATCTTGGACGGTCCCACGACGGCGTACGCGAGCAACGGCACGATGGTCGCGTACAGGCCCGCGTACGCGGGCAGCCCGGCGGCTTCGGCGTAGCCCATGCCGGCAGGAATGAGCAGTGCGGTCAGAACGAGCCCGGCCGTCACATCCGAGCGCAACCATTCGCGGCGATAACGGCGTACCGTCACGACACCGGGCAGCCCAGCCAGGGCTCGGCTGAAGGACATTCAGAGAGTATGGCACCCCCGGCCCGGTCGGAAACGCCGATTGCGGGCAACACACGCAGCGGTTGCTGCGTCGGCTCGGAGCACCCGCGCGCATCGGTGTTCTCTCGCGCGTGTTCTTACCCGCGCGGACCGCACTTTCGGGCGCGACGCGAGCAACCCACCTACGATCGATTCGACCCGGAACGCACGAGGGGGAGCCATGTCCGAGATCGATCGGCACGAGCTACGGGCCACAGTCGACGAGATCCTCAACCGCCGGCCCGCCGTCGGCCTGGCGGTGGGCGTGGTCCGCGACGGAACCCTGGAGTTCTTCCACGGGCACGGCGTCGCGGACATCCCGTCGAACAGACCCGTCACCGAGGACACGATCTTCCGGATCGCATCGATCACCAAGACGTTCACGGCGATCGCGGTCATGCAGCTGTGGGAACGGGGACTCGTCGACCTCGATGCACCCGCCGCCGACTACCTGCGCGCCTTCCGGCTGGTCCCCGCGAAGTCCGGCTGGCGGCCCGCGACGGTGCGCCACCTGCTGACCCACACCGCGGGACTCGGCGAGGTGGCACCGGCGTCCGGCGCGCTCCGACCGAATTTCGGGGAGAACGTCGAGCCCGGACGGCCACGATCCCTGGCCGAGCACTACCGAGGAAGGCTGCGCATCGACGCGGAGCCCGGCACCAGGTTCCGGTACGGGAACCACTCGCACGCGACGCTCGGCCAGATGGTCGAGGACATCACCGGTCGGCCGCTGCACCGCTACCTGCACGAGCACGTCTTCGACCCCCTCGGCATGACGAGCACCGGCCTCGTCCGGTCCGAGCTGGACGCCTCACGGATCGCGACCGGCTACACCCTGCGCTCGAACGGCCCCCGGGCGGTCCCCGAGCGGGAACCGGTGACGGCGGGAGCCGGCGCGGCGTACTCGACACCCACGGACATGGCCCGCTACGTCGCGGCGCTGCTGGGCGGCGGCGCCAACGAGCACGGATCGGTGCTCGAACCCGCGACGCTGGCCACCATGTTCGCGCCCCAGTACCAGGCGGATCCGCGGCTGCCCGGGGTCGGCCTGACCTTCTTCCGCGGCGACGTGGGCGGCCACCACGTGGCCGAGCACCAGGGCATCCTGCCCGGCTTCAACTCGCAGATCACCGTCGCCCCGGACGACGGCGTCGGGATCCTCGCCTTCACCAACGGAGCGCACCGGGCCGTGATGTGGCTGCCCGTGGAAACCGGGACGCTGCTCGCCTCCGTGCTCGGCGTTCCGGGCGAGAAGATCCGCACCGACGTTCCGCAGCGCCCCGAGGTCTGGTCCGAGATCTGCGGGTGGTACTACCTACCCGGCCGGCTCACGGACACCCGCGTCCGGGCCATGATCGGCGTCGGCGTCGAGGTCTTCGTCCGTCGCGGCGAACTCCTGCTCCGATTCCTGACCCCGCTGCCGCCGCTCTACCGGGGCCTGCCGTTGCACCCCGACGACCCCGCCGATCCGTACGCGTTCCGGGTCGACCTCGGCGACGGCCTCGGCGCAATGCGGATGGTGCTCGGCCCCGACCGGGAAACCCGCATCCTGTCAGTGCATTTCGACTTGATGCCGCTGTCCGCGCGGAAGCAGCCGCAGTCGACGAACCCACGGCTGTGGGTGGAAGGGGTGGGCGTCGCCGCGACCGCCGCGGTGCTGGCGCGTCGCGTCGTGCGCGGTCTCGTGTGGTGACGGGATCCGGCCCTCCCGCGGCCATCGTCGGCGCGAAGAGAACTCGGATACCCGCGCGCATCGGTGTTCTCTCGCGCGTGTTCTTACGTGCGCAAGAAGCACTTTCGGGCGCGTGAACCACGAACCAGCCCTCGCTGCGATTGCAGAGGATGGCCGATGTCGCGCCGACCGGTGAACCCGGAATGGAGCCGCTCAGGCGGCCATCGTCGGCGCGATCGCCTCCATCTGTTCGAGCACCAGCTTGATCGCGCCTGCCTGCCGGTCCGGCGGATACTTGTACCGGGTGAGCAGCCGCTTGATCTGGGAGCGCAGCTTGGCCTTCACGTCCGCCCGCACCCGCCAGTCGGTCTTGACATCACGCCGCATGACGGCGACGAGTTCGCGGGCGATCTCGGCGAGCACGTCGTCGCCCTGCTCGGCGACGGCGGACTCGTTCTGGGCCACGGCGTCGTAGAAGGCGAGTTCGTGGATGTCGAGCGGTGGGTCGAAGCGACGACCACGGTCGCCTTCCGCTTGCACCTCCCGCGCGACCTCGACGAGCGCGGCGATCACCTCCGCCGACGTGAGCTGCGAGTTGGTGTACTTGTTCATCAACTCCTGCAGGCGCTGGGAGAACGCGCGCTGCCGCACAAGATTGTGTCGCGCGACCTTGCGCGCTTCCTCGTTGATCAGTTTTCGCAGGGCCTCGATCGCCAGGTTCGGGTTCTTGGCGTGTTCGGCCTGGGACAGGAAGTCCGCGTTGAGTTCGGTCAGCGACGGCCGCGGAATGCCTGCCGCGTCGTAGATGTCGAGAACCTCACCGGATTCGACCGATGCGGCCATCAACTGACGCAGCGCGCGGCGCACGTCCTCCGGGACTGCGAGCCCGCGGGCCTGCCGGTCTTCGGCGTCGAACTTCGCCATGTAGACGCGGACTTCCTCCAGGAATTTCGCGTCGGCTGCCAGGCCTCTCAGGTCGGGGTGGGTGCCGCAGATCGCCCACGCCCGGGACAGCTGGGAGGAGAACTTGCGGAACCGGGCCGCCAGGGTTTCCTCCCCCTCCCCCACCTGGTTCTCCGGAAGCTTCGGGTCGCGCAGGTAGTTCACGGTGGCGAGCACGGCATCGAGATAGCCACGTGGTCCGGTGGCCGCGCGGAGCCGCTCACGCCAGTCGAAACCGTGCAGCATGTTGCCGAGCACGGTGAGCAGATTCTTCACAGCGTCGACCGATTCCTCGATCGGACGCCCGAGCGGCTTGGTTTTCTGGTCCGTGGCCGTGTATTCGGCCAGGGCTTCGGCGAGGTTGTCGGCCACGGGCGCATAGGCCACGAGCAAGCCGTCACGCTTGCCACGGAAGGTGCGGTTGACGCGGGCCAGGGCCTGCATGAGCAGCGCGCCCTTCAAAGGGCGGTCGAGGTAGAGGGTGTGCAGCGGGGGCGCGTCGAAGCCGGTGAGCAGCATGTCCTTGACGATCACGAGCTCGAGTTCGTCGTCGACGTTCTTGAGCCTCTTCTTGATCGCGGCGTTCGCCGAATCGCGGCGGACGTGCTTGCCGATCGGAGGTTGATCCGCAGCGGTCCCCGAGTACACGACCTTGATCCGGCCGGTGGAGATGTCGTCCGTGTGCCAGTCCGGACGCAGAGCGACGATCTCGTCGTAGAGGTTGGCGCAGATCTCGCGGGTCGCGCACACGACAAGGGCCTTGCCCGGAGCGGTGGGGTTGTCGTCGGAGCCGACGAACTTGGCCATCTGCTCGCGCCGGCTTTCCCAGTGCTCGACGAGGTCGGCAGCAAGCTTCTTCAGCCGGGCGGGCGCACCGTAGACCGCGTTGACGACGGCGACGGACTTTTCGATGCGATCGCGGTCGGTGTCGTCGAGCCCGACGGTGAGCTCGTCGGCGGACGCATCGATCTGCTCCTCGGTCACGTCGCCGGCGAACGACACCTTGACGAGCCGGCTCTCGAAGTGGACGGGAACGGTGGCGCCGTCCTCGACCGCGCGGGTGAGGTCGTAGATGTCGATGTAGTCGCCGAACACCGCCCGCGTATCGCGGTCCTCGAACGAGATGGGCGTGCCGGTGAAGGCGATGAGGGTCGCGTGCGGCAGGGCGTCACGCAGGTGCCGCGCGTAGCCGTCGAGGTTGTCGTAGTGGCTGCGATGCGCCTCGTCGACGATGACGATGATGTTGCGTCGCGCCGAGAGCAGCGGATGGCTGTGGCCGGACTCCCGTTCCTCGCGGCTGCGCCCGAACTTCTGCAGCGTGGTGAAGTAGATACCCCCGGTGGTCCGGCCGGACAGTTCCTGGCGGAGTTCGTCGCGGCGCCGGATCTGCCGCGGCTTCTCGGGCAGCAGCTGTGAGCGCAGGAACGTTTCGTAGAGCTGGCCGTCGAGTTCGTTACGGTCGGTGATGACGACGATGGTCGGGTTGGCGAGCCGCGGATGTCGGATCACCTGGTTGGCATACAGCTCCATTTCCATGGACTTGCCGGAGCCCTGGGTGTGCCAGACGACGCCCGCCCTGCCCTCCGAGTCGACGGCGTGCACGGTCGACGCGACGGCCTTGGTGACGGCGAAGTACTGGTGCGGCTTGGCAATGCGTTTGACGAGCCCGTCCTCGCTCTGGTCGAACGCCGTGAAGTCGCGTACGAGCTGCAGGAACCGTTCGACGTTGAACAGCCCGTACAGGGCGACGTCGAGCGCGGTGTGCTCACCGGTGAACTCGACGGGCTTGCCGTCGTCGTCGACGTTCCACGGTGAGAAATGCTCGTACGGGGTGAAGGGCGTCCCGTACTTGGCGGTGATGCCATCGGAGACGAGCGCGACGACGGCAAAGCGGAACGCGAGCGGAAACTCCCGCAGGTAGGTGTGAAGCTGGGCGTGCGCACCGCTGAGCCCGGCATGTTCGCTGCCGGCGTTCTTCAGTTCGATCACCGCGACGGGCATCCCGTTCAGGTACAGGACGACGTCGAAGCGGCGTTCGTGGTCGCCGCGGATGACGGTCACCTGGCTCGCGGCGAGCCAGTCGTTGTCGTCCGGGTCCACGGAGACCAACCGGATCGTGGGCGTGACCTCCACGCCGCTGTCGTCGACATAATTGATCTTGCGCAGGCCCTCGGTGAGGTAGGTGTGCACGGCACGGTTCTCGGCGATCGCGTCCGTCGACCCGGCGGTAGTGATCGCGTCGACGGCCTGGTCAATCACCTGGGGCGGCAGGTCGGGATTCAAATGGGTGAGGGCGACCCGCAGTCGAGGCTCGATCACCAACTCGTCCCACGACGAGCGTTCCCCGCTACCGGGTGCGATGTCCACACCGGACACGGGACGCCAGCCCAGTTCGCCGAGGGTGTCGAGCGCAAGCTGCTCCCACACCGACTCGTTCAGGCTGTGGCCCGTGAAATCCAGGATGTCTGCCATGGCACCAACTTAGGAGGTCGGCTCGCGACGGGCGAGCAGGGTGGGCGGTATTCCGTCGAGACTCGTCGCTTCTGATGGAAACTTCGTATTGACTATTGATAACCCGCCTTATCGATCTGAAACTACGCCAAATCTCCCGGAACCCGGAAGCTGGGTGCACTCGCCCCGCTTCACCGAGGAGATCCCGTGACGTATCCGAGCATTCATCCCGCCCCCGTGGCCGAAGTCGACCTCGCCCGCCGTCCCTTCCGTCGCGGCTTTGTTGCCGGCGTCGTCACCACCCTCGCGGTCGGCGCGCTTCTGGCCGGAGCGGTGCTCGTCGTGCACCGGATCGCCGGCCCGGATTCGTTCGAGGTGAGCGGGACTATGACGCTGCACGACGGATCCCGCACCAGCACCGTGTCGGGTTACGACTGCGAGGGCAAGGGCGGGTATTCCGACATGTCCCCCGCCGCGGCGGTCACCGTCTCAGACCAGTCAGGCACCCTCCTCGCCAAGGGCCGGCTCGACGGCAGCATCGACATGGGCGACAGCTGCATCTTCACGTTCACCGTCGCCGACGTGCCGCGCGGGGCCGATTTCTACGAGGTCGAAATCTCGCACCGCGGCGGAATCTCCTTCACCGAGTCCGAAGCCGAGGACGGCGTCTCCCTCAGCCTCGGCGACTGATCCACCACTTCTCATCTCGAAAGCAGGTTTGTCATGAATCAGAACGATCCGCGTATCCAGCCGCCCCAGGGTTTCCAGACCCCGCAGTACCCGGGCTGGCAGCACTCGACCGCCCAGCCGCAGCCGCCGCAGAAGAAGTGCAAGAAGTGGCCGTGGGTCGTCGGAGCCGTCGTCGCACTGTTCGTGATCGCCGGCGTGTCCGGGGGCGGCGACGAGGAGGAGTCCCCCACGGCGGCCGCACCGTCGGCCGGACAGACCCGGGCCGATCAGCCGTCGGCACCTTCCCGTCCCACCCAGGTGGAGCAGCCGACCGCGGGGCTCGACACCCCGGTGCGCGACGGCAAGTTCGAGTTCGTCGTCACCGAGGTGCAGACCGGGCTGACCACGCTGGGCGACAACCAGTTCCTGGCCGAGGACGCCCAGGGCCAGTTCGTCATCGTGACGATGACCGTCACCAACATCTCCGATCAACCGAAGGGTCTGAGCCCGAGCGATCAGAAGCTGATCGATTCCCAGGGCCGCACGTTCAGCCCGGACACGTCGGCGGCGCTGAACCTGGAGACCGACGTCGCGTTCTGGGACGAGATCAACCCGGGCAACACCGTCACCATGCCGGTCGTGTTCGACATGCCGGTCGACGCGGTTCCCGCCTCGATCGAGTTGCACGACTCCATGTTCTCCGGTGGGGTCACCGTCTCCCTGCGGTAACCCTGCCGGGCCGGTGCGCCCGCGAGGGGTCGGGCGCACCGGCATTTCCCACCTTCGGAGCGAGCGAATGTATCGCTCACCTCCTCAGATCGACGGAACGACACATTCGCTCGTTCCGGCGCTCCCAACTTTCAAGAAGGGCATGACGATGTCGGACGACAAGAAGCCCGCGCCCGCCGGCTGGTATCCCGACCCGGACGGGGGTCAGCGCTATTGGGACGGCACCCAGTGGCTGGACCTCCCCGGCCCCGGCGCTGTCGACGGCAAGAAACGCCGGATTCGGAAGAAGCCGTTCCTCGTAGTTCTGGTGGTCTTGCTGCTCGCCGCCGGTGGTGGTGCGCTCGCATGGAAGCTCAACCATGACGCCCAGGTCGCCGCGCAGGTTGCCGCGGCCGAGGAAGCGGCAGAGAGGGAAGCCGAACGCCTGGCCGCCGAGAAGGCCGCGCAGCAGCAGCGCGACAACGCCGAGCGCGCCTCCCGCGCGCGGTCCGTGTCGGAGATCGAATCGAGCGTGGAGCAGATGGCGAACAAGCACATCGACAACGGAATGTTCGACGGACCGGTGATCGACGTGTCGTGTTCGCCCGTCAACGGCGGTTCCACCGACAATCTCACCGAGACGACGACGGTGTTCGAGTGCTTCGTCGCGACCGAGGACAACGGGGACGGCACGATGAGCGGCTACAAGTATCACTCGACGATGAACTGGACGACGGGAAGCTTCACCTACGGGTTCGGCGCGCCGTAGCGGCTTCGATAGCCCCGCGCATCGGTGTTCTCCCGAGCCTGTTATTTCCTGTGCGGGAGGCACTTTCGCGCGCGAGTACGTCGAAGCACCGGCTCGAGGCGGCCGTTGCGCCCGTCCTCCCGCACCTCTTCCGGACATCGACAACGAACGCGACGGTTATCGATGTCCGGTGCTGAACAGTCTGCGAGGTGAGCCGCAGAGACCCGGCTCAGTGGCGCAAACCCAGCTTGGCACTCAACTCGGGGATTCGTGTCGCCAGAGTCGAGTACACGAGACGGTCGTTCACCTTGTCGTAGTGGTGTGCAAGCAGGTTTCGCATCCGTCCGATCGCGATCCAGTCGACGTCGGGGTACTCGGACTTGAAGTCCGCCGGCAGCTTCTCGACCACCGTGGCCACCTGGATCAGGATGTGGCGACCGTTGTTCCTCAGCACACGCCCCTGGGGACTGTCCTCCAGGTAAGCGCGCAAGCCGAGTCCCACCGTGTAGGCCGCATCTGCCGCGAAATCGGCGAGGTCCTGCAAGCGACGGCGAACACGCTCATCTGCATCCTTCTTCGACGTCACAGCGCAATCGATTCATCTCGCGCCCGGTCCCCCACACGCCCCTCAGCTCGCCCGTCGATGATATCGACCCGCACCGTGAGCAGGTCTTCCAGAGTCTGCTGCAACGCCAGGAGATCGACGATGTCGTGGCGATCGGTGAATTCCACGATGAGGTCCAGATCCGAGGCGACATCGTCGTCGCCGCGCGCTACAGAGCCGAACACCCCTGGGTTCGGCAGTCCTGCCTCGGCAAGGAGCTCACGCACCTCGCCGCGCCGAGCAGCCAGAGCCTGGGAGGGACGTATGGCCAGGGCCGCCGTCAACGCAGCACGGGTCGGCTCGGACGGCTGACGTCGCCCGGTCTCGATCGCTGCGATCAGCGGCTGCTTGATGCCGGAGCGCTCGGCAAGCTCCCGCTGCGAGAGACCCAGAATCCCTCGCCGGAGGCGAACGAAGTCACCGAAGCCGACAGCCACGACCTCACGATAACAGATTTTGTTATCACTTGAAGGGGTGTGGCCGGCCCCCCGCATCCCCAACAGCCCTGCGCGACGATCGCCCGACCGGTGACCGGGTGGCGCGCGCGACGCGGCCCATGCCCCGCGGGCAGTCACGGGTTCGATCGGATGTGCAGTTCTCGTGACGACTCGCCGGGCAACGTCCACGAGAACTGCGCGCTCGGCACAGTGCCGCTCAACCGAAATCGACCTGACGACGAGCGTTCGCCAGGCATGTGACGGCGCCCGTCCCGAACGGGCCGAGCCGGTCGAACAGCACCGAGGTACCCACCGCGACGCCGTCGGCGCTGAGGTGGTGGTCGGCTTCGACGCCGACCTCGGTGCCGACGGGCAGCCGCGAGAGGGTCAGGGTGAGGTCGCCGTTGATGAAGCCGACGCCCTCGTCGCTCCAGTTGGCCATGAAACTGGTGCCCTCGCCGACGACCGCGGTCCGCACGAACGGCGACATCTTCTCCCCCACGATCACCGGAATCTGCCGGGACCACATGCGTTTCCGGCTCGCGTTCTGGTGTTCGGCCCGCACCTGCGACCAGCCGTCGGGGTGCGCGTCACTGCCGAACCAGGTGCGCGCGAATCCGGTCTCCGGGTCGTCGAGTGCCTCGGCAGGCGGCGTCGGGTGCTCGTCGCGGGTCCAGACGGTGCCCGGCGGCTGCTCGGACGGGCGCAGGTAGACGACGGTTCCGCGGGCGGTGACGTCGTCGCCCTGGATGAGGTAGGCGTCGGCGACGCGGATGCGGTTGCCGTCTCGCACGCGGGTCGTCTCGAACCGGACGGGTGCGTTCTGCACCGGCCTGAACAGGTCGACGGTGAGCCGGGCGGGGACGAACCCGTCGGGACCGTGGTCCTTGTCGAGTTCCCGGGCGAGGAGGCCGGTCACGCACGGCCCGGCCAGCATGGTCGACGACCAGGGGCTGACGGCGTACTTCGTGGGAAGGTACGTGCCGTCGGATTCGGTGAAGTATCCGCGCATGGAGTCAGGCATGCTCAGATTCTCGCAGTGTCCGTTTCCGCGGCTGCGTCAGGTTTCGACGTCCTCGCCCGCCCTGCGATATCCCAGCCACCCCATCGCCGCACCGCAGGCCAGGACGGCGGCGGTCGACGCGCCCACCGACGTCCACGCCCACGCACTCGGGCTCCACCCGGCTGGGTCGTCGGTGAGCGGGGTGTAGGCCGTCCACCCGAACTGCGCGAGCAGCGGCAGCGCCAGTACCGCCGGCAGGGTCAGCGAGGTGGCGGTCACGGGCGCCGTCGACGGCAGTGACGCGACGATCGTGTACGCGGCGGCGAACGGCACCACGAGGATCGTCGCCACAAAATTCGCGTTGTCCCACGGGGGACGATCGAAGATCCCGGCAGCCGCGACGAGCGCGAGCAGGCCGACACCGACCAGCGGCATCGGGCGGCGGCGACCCAGCCACACACCGACGGCCACGAGAACAGGCCCGATCAGCAGCGCCGGCCACGCCGCCGGCGACCACGAGACGGTGCCGCCCACGGCGACGACCATCGCCGTCGCCGCCAGAAGCACCGTCCCCGTCCGTCCCCGCAGCCACACCGCGGCGGCGATGAGCACAGGCACCGCGACCAGGCCCAGCAGCCATCGCCCTTCCCCGGCATCGTCCAGGGAGAACAGCGCGTGGTGGAACGACCAGTACAGTCCCGCCCCGAGGATCGGCACACCGATCCCGACGGCCACCTCCCGCCCGCGCGCTCGGGGCGCGTCGACCGGGACTTCGTCGCTCCTGGCGGCCAGCGCCACCACCCCCACCGCGACGGCGGTGACGATCGCCAGCGGCAACCACACGGCATTGACCGGTTGCACCGCCGCTTCCAGGTAGGACGCGTACCGCTGAGGCGCCGAGTCCAGCTCCCGGAACTGTGCGAGCGGCTCGGCCGTCAGCAGCCCGGCCACCACCGCTCCGGCCAGGGCGGCGTGCAGCTTTCCGGTGCCCAGCACGACGAGCGCGCCGAGCAGCAGGCCCGCGCCGATAGTCGCGACGTACATGTCGAAACGCCACCCTCCCGGCAGCGCGACGACGGCCACCACCATCGCCCCCACCAGGGCGGTCTCGAGAACGCGCCGACGAATCGCTGCCGCCACGGCCAGTGCCGCGAGCCCTCCGGCTCCGGCGGCAGCGACGTCGGAGGTGAACACCGGGCCGGGCAGCAACCCGTCCGCCAACGGATAGGTGTCGACACTCGGAGCGGCCAGCACCAGCCCCGCGGTGAAGCCGCCGACGACGAATAGGACATATCGGAAAATTGACGCCACGCCCTACCATTGCCGGGCGACTCACCCTGGGAGTGCTCGACGCGCCGGACTCTCTTCGGATTTCACCACGCGCGCCGAGGGATCCGAACGCACGTTCGAGTTGACGGCACTCGTCGGTCGTGCCACCATCCCTGCATTGGCCTGAAAACAGGTCGACCCCGGCAGGTGTTGCAGCACCGCACCGGGGTCTGGGCACACGACAGAAAGAAGCTGTCATGCACCGTAGGGTGAAGTCTATCCACACGCCCGACAGGGGCGTGTACTCGCAACCGCGCGCACGTTCCGCGGCGCCAATCTCACACCGTCGCACCCGCGCCCGGTCGACGTCCTGACGCACGAGCCCCTCGGCATCGAGGGGCTCGTCGTGCATCGCTGTTCCCGGTGTGCGCGAGGGCAGTAACCGAGGCACACCGGTCCACGTCGCTAATCTCCCGTGGTCCGACGTCAGCGCACGGACGCTGCGAGCACGATTTCTTCGTGCTCGAAACCGACTGGGCACCAGTACCCTTGTCCCCGCCGCTGGTGGCGGGGCACCTGATCGCGCGGGTCGACACGTTCGTTCGGGTCCAGCATAGCCGCACGTCGCCCGCGACGTGGGGCCGAAAGTGCTGGCCGAGAAGGTCTATCGGGGCATGGCGACCGGGCAGCGTTGGGGAAGGGGCCGAAGAACACAGGGACCCGCAGGGTCTCCGATCGGTCGAGGGCAGCCGACCGCAGGGCGTCCGCTTCCTCGACACGCTTCCCGCTCCGGCACGTTCGCTATCCGCCGGGAACGCCGCCACCGAGGAAGTCCGTGACCGCCTCCATCACCTCGGCAGTCTGCTCGTCGTGCGGGCTGTGCCCGGCGTGGTCGACGATGCGAAGGCGCGCGCCGGGAATGCCGGCGGCCAGCTCCCGCTGACACTCCGGCGGGAACACGAAGTCGTCGCGCCCGGCCACGACGAGCGTGGGGGCGGTGATCTCGCCGAGACGATCGGTGACCGTCCAGTCCTTCAGCAGATGCCGGCCGGCGAAGATGAGCGGCGCCGGTCGCAGCCTCGAACGCCACGCTCCGCTGCTCAGCTCGCGAGCCAGTACGTCGAGGCCGGAACGGTAGAAGTATGCGTCCCCGATCTGCGCGAAGATCGGAAAGTACTCGCGGGGAGTGAAATCGCCGGTGAACCACCGCCGCGCCAGCTCCGCCTTCTCCCGGCCGTATCCGCGCTCGAGGAGCACCTTCGGTGCGTTCTGCCGCTCCCAGTGGCTGTCGGCGCCGGTGTCGAGAAGCACGAGGTGCGAGACCCGCTCGGGGTAGCGCAGGGCGTACTCGAGCGCGACCTGCCCGCCGAACGAGTGACCGAGCACCGCCCACCGTTCGAATCCGAGCCGCTCGCGCAGGGCGTCGGCGTCCGCGGTGAGGTTCTCCCACGTCATCGAGTCGACGGGCGCACCGATCGAGCGCCCGTTGCAGCGGTGGTCGTAGAACACCAGGGTGAAGCGGTCCGCGCACTGCCGGAAGGACTGCATCGTCCACATGTCCGCCGACGGTCCGCCGTGCATGAGCACGAGCGGCGGCCCCTGCCCGACGACGTCGACATAGAGGGAGGTGTCCCGGATCGGGATTCGACCGGGTCGGACCCGGCGCAGGCTGCTGCGCCATTTCACCGCCGCCGACGAAGGACGACGGTCGTAGCGTCGTCGCAGCTCGCCTGTCGCTGCATTCGAATCCGTTGCCCGCGAGTCATTTTCGATGATTCTTTTGAGGACCGCCAGCATGCGCGCTTGCATGATCCACACGACCGGGGGGAAGATTCCGGAGTAGACGAGGCGCGTAATCCATCGCGGTCGGCCCGCCTGATATCCGCTGATGACGAGGCGGGTGCGCCCGCCGGGCAGCTCCTTCAGCTGGAAGCCCCACAGTCCTTCCAGATAGGCGGACGGTCGCGGCTGCCCGGGGTCGAGGGTGCGGCCCCGCAGATCGATCAGCCCGTACAGCCCGAGGAAACGGTTCGGCTCGATCCGCGCGACCTTGTACGCGTCCATCGGTCCCGCGCCGGGCGCCCAGTACTTCAGTTGGTCGCCGGGCCGGATGTCCTGCCACTCAGGATGCACTTCCCGGGCGCTCGGGCGACCGGCATTGTCCAGGTGATCCCACGAGTACCACCCACCGCGGTCCCAGCCCATCTGCACCAGCCACGGCCAGACCTGCCCGGGCGGCGCGTCGATGGTGACGGCCATCGCTCCCGACTTCTCCCCGTCGGGTACCAGCTCCGCACCGGGGAACGGTCCGTTGATCTCCTCGTCGGTGGCACCCCACCGCACGAGCCGGGGGCGCACGAGGCTCCCGTAGACCACGGCCGTCGCCGCGCCCGCCACCGCAATCTTCGGTGCGACTGCCATACGTCCAGCGTGCGCCGGGGCGCCGGTGCTTCACAAGGGACCAGTGCCCCTGTTGCGGTGACCTCCCGTCCAGTAAGAGCTCCGCCCGGAGACCGCACGCGTCTGGACGGACGAACCAGACGCGCCGCCTCTGGACGGACGCTTCTCAGGATGGGAGTCGACGTCTGTCGCGTACGAGGTGAGGAACCGAGCTGAATTGGACGACTCGGCACGGGCGGATGTTCACCGGTCGCTGCCCATGATCTCCAGTAGTCGATGCAGCGCGGTTTGGACGAGTCGACGATCAAATGCCGACACGATGAACCCCGTCATAAACCGGTCGGCTCGACTGATGACGGTCAGGTACCTCAGACAGTCCTCCGCCGTTCCGGAGCCGATCGCTTCGAGGTCCCCCTGCTCGACCGCCGTCTTGCCGTCCCAGGCAGGCCAGTCGAACGGAACGATGAATTCACGGTCGTAGAGGAACGTCATCGCCTCGTCGACGATCGGGCCTCCCATTGGGTAGGCGAACGCGTCTGCTGCATCCGAAACCGTGCTCGACTCCGGTCGAGGTGCGAACGGCGCACCATTGTCGTCTATGCGCTGCAACAATTCCCGCAGTTCTTCCCAGTCTCGAGGCGTCATCGCATCCAGTACCGCCCGGAATGGTGCATCATCACGAACAGTCACCACGTTCACCCTCCTTGACCACGGACAGTACGGCATCACCCTCTCCCACAATCGCCCCCGGCGCCGGTGACTGGGCGACTACCACCCACTTCCGGTCGACAATCTGGGCGCGGCCCTGCCCGGTGGCGTCAACGCTGCGCGAGTAGAAGACACCGGCGGACTGGATGGTGTCCTGCGCAGCCTGCAGATCCATGCACACCACGTCCGGCATCACCGCGGTCGGGGTGGCCTCAGCCGCGGCGACATCGGTCGTCGTGGTCGGTGCCGATAGGGTCGTCGACGAGGTTGTCGGCGCCGCAGTCGAAGACATCCTGGTCGGGGCGGTCGTCTCTGCAGTCCGCGATGACGATGCACTGGTAGGCGGAGCCGACGTAGTGGTGGAGTCCGGTTCGTTGGGGTCTTCGAGTCCGTTCTGGATGTCGGTGATGATCCCGAAGATCACGAACAGTGCGGCGCCCGCGGCGGCGACCACGACGCCCCTGCGAACGGGCTGCCGTGGAGTCGGTTCGGGCGGGAGCGCAAACGCTGCCGGGTCTCCGGCGAGGAACGCGCGGTGGCCGGCCTCGGCTCTGGCGGCCAGCGCCTCGCTCTCTGCCTTGGTCCGGGCGCGACGGTCGCGAATCAGCCTGCCGACCGCCAGGTAGCCGAGGCCGCACCCGACGACGAGCATGAAGAAGAACCCCGCAACGTCGCCGTGGATGACATACAAAAACGCCAGCCACAGGAATATGACGGCAAACATCCCAGCGACGATGCGCAGGTACGGCGCGCAGCGGTTCAATTCACTTCCTCTGATATATCCGGCCAGAGCGCAAGAAGGGCGTCGATGACCGGTTTGCGGTAGTAATTCCGCTCGAACTCAGGCTTCTCGCTGAGCGACTGAAACGCCACAACAACGTCGGACCATGTCCGCCCGTGCGAGGATTGCTTGATGTTCAGGTAGTAGTAACGATCCCCACACTCGTCGTCGAATACGTATACAACTCGACCGGGAGGCGCGATGTAGGTGTGTCCGCTGACGTGGCCCTTCTTGCTCGCGTCGATGACGACGACGTGCGATCTTTCGGATATGGACAAGCGCCACTCGGGACTGTTTTGGTCTCGGAACACAAATATAAGAGAATCAGAATCCTGCCCATCACAACCGAGTTCCGCGGCAATCCTGTCCTTATGATATCGAGCTTCGGAGGAAGGCTCGATCTCTTCGGCGACCCGGAGCAATAGCAGCGACGTCGGTCGTGAACTGGAAGCGGCATTGCCTCCGCGAGGAGCGGGCATGGCCTCTTTCGAGCCGACGGCTTCGATTTCGCCTGCAAGTTCCGATGGATCCGAGTTCGCTGACGAGCGATCGAGGCCGAACTGGTTTTCCAGATCTCGCAGCTCGTCAGCAGTGAGCACTGATCCGGCCAACAACTTCCACGCGATCAGTTCGCCTCGGGCCTCGTCGAGGCACTCCCGACTATCGGTTAGGACCACGCATTCGGTGAGTCTCGTTGCCGACGATCGCGACAGATTCGCTGATCCAATGACGAGGAAGGCGCCGTGCACGTCGTCTATGGATTCGGCAAGTATCGTCTTCGCATGCAACCCAGCGAGCGAATACACCTGCACGCCTGCACTAACCCACTCGAGTAGCACAGCCGGGTCGGTGGACCCGGATCGCACGGCTTCGACACTCGCGTCGACGACAATCGACGAACCGCGTTCGAGCTGCAGAAGTCCACCTCCTCCTGATCCGACGTAAGCAATAGCAGCAAAGATCTTGTGGGAGTATGGGGCAAGAAGTGGCGTAAGCTCATCCCAAACTCGGCGTCCGGCAACTACTCGGGCGGTCCGCGTCTCTAGGCCGACCCTCGTCACGCGTTCCACCTACAAAACCGATTCCACAGCATTCTCCGCATCGTGAATGCGGAGCCTCCCCGACATGAGCTGTGGGAGCAGAGTGTCGCGGATCAAACCGAGTGTGCGCGACTCAGCGCTGGCAGTCGATGCAACGCGATGCAACTCGGCGGCCTTGGTAGAGAATTTCGCGAGGACGGAATCGTCGGGAATTTGCACAGGAAGGTTCTTGAATCGTCCACGCGGGAGCTCGAGGAATGTCGCCCCGTTCGCGTGCGAGATAAACTCATCGACGCGTGAGCGCATGTCATGATATAGCCACCACTGACATGAAGGATTCTTGGCATTGACGACGATGAACCCCTGATTAACGGCGACTGGTATCTCAGCGATTGCGAATGCGCCGATTGTGGCCCGCGACGTCATCAGGATTGAGCCCACCGGATACAAGTTTGCGGAGCTATTCAGAAGTCCCTGTTCAGTAATCGTTCGCGATGTCTCAGCCAGAGAAGGCACATTGAGGGCGGTAACGTCGGTCGGAGTCGCCCACTGAATCGGCCCATCCCAGTACTCAGGAACACTCGTCCTCGGCGTTCCGCCTCCACCGATGTCGGCGATGTTCTCGTACGTCACCTCATGAGCAGTAGCGCCCCATCTGGCCCTCTTGAAAATTGCGCGGGCGAGCGCGTCCGCAGTCGCTGCGACCTTGCGGTTTGCAGCGATTTTGTCGTCAAGGGCGCCAAGGACCTCGGCGATGGCGTGTTGGCTTTCAAAGGTTGGGGCTGGAATTTTCACAGACCTGAGGGCAGACTGGCGAATACCCACCACGGTAGTTCCCGTAGCACGCCCAACCAGTTGAGATTGGACCGGACCGCACTGCAGGGCGTAGTAGAGATACCCCGTGTGCAGAACGCCTTGCTTTCCTCTAAGGCCAAACAAGCGTTGTCCGAGGACCAAGGGCTCATCAGACGGTACGCGTGCGACACGCCCCAGCGGCGCTTCACTGGTCAGCAGTACATCCCCACGACGAAGAGGAACCGGCATCCACTTCTCAGCTGTTTCTTCCGATACGTATCGAGCCTCCTCAAGGTGGAGGCGGCCATCGGATACCAACATCGCTGACGCGACAGGGACACCAACCGCAGAAAAGTCAACACCCAACTTCTTTGGTGTCTTACCTCGATGGTCTATGAGAACCTCCAGGGACTCGCCAAGAACGAGGTCTCTCATTCCACCCTCCCCAACTGCTCCCGCACCATAGCCGCCAGCCGCGCCGACTCGTCGAACTGCTCGTACAGCTCCTTCGTCAGCCGCGCGATCTTCTCCTCGATCGGCTCGCCGTCGTCCTCGACCGGGGCCGCGCCGACGTATCGGCCGGGCGTAAGCGCGTAGTCCGCTTCCTTGATCTCCGCGAGTGTTGCCGAGTAGCAGAACCCGGGCTCATCGGCATACTCGACATCGGCAGCAGATTCCGTTCCGCGCCAAGCATGGTAGGCACCGGCGATCTTCGCGATGTCGTTGTCCGACAGCGCTCGCTCGGCTCGATCCACCATGTAGCCGAGGTTGCGGGCGTCGATGAAGAGCACCTGGCCGCGACGATCGACCTTGCCCTTCGCGCCGGCCGACTTGTCCTTTGCGAAGAACCACACGCACACCGGGATGCCGGTGCTGCGGAACAACTGGGTGGGTAGCGCCACCATGCACGAGACGAGGTCGGCCTCGACGAGCCGCGCGCGGATCTCGCCTTCACCACCGGAGTTCGACGACATCGAGCCGTTCGCCATCACCACGCCAGCGCTGCCCTTTTCGGCAAGCTTGGAGATGATGTGCTGAATCCACGCGTAGTTGGCGTTGCCGGCCGGCGGAACACCGTACTTCCAGCGCTTGTCGTCTTCCTTGCGGGTCCAGTCCTTGATGTTGAACGGCGGATTCGCCATCACGTAGTCGGCGAGCAGATCCGGGTGCTTGTCGTGGGCGAACGTATCCTCCCACCGGTCACCGAGATTCGCGGTGATGCCGTGGATGGCGAGGTTCATCTTCGCCATCCGCCACGTGCGCTCGTTGAGCTCCTGCCCGTACACCGCGACGTCGGTCGGGTTGCCGCCGTGGTGCTCGATGAACTTCTCGGTCTGCACGAACATGCCGCCCGAACCGCAGCATGGGTCGTACACCCGCCCGTTGTACGGCTCGAGCACTTCCACCAGCACCCTCACCACGCCGGCGGGCGTGTAGAACTCCCCGCCGCGCTTGCCCTCGGCTCGGGCGAACTTCTCCAGGAAGTACTCGTATACCTCACCCAGCAGGTCCCGCGCCTTGCGCGCACCCTCACCGGTGAATCGCGTGTCGCCGAGCAGGTCCATCAGTTCGCCGAGACGCCGCTGGTCCACACTCTCGCGGTTGAAGATCACCGGCAGAGTCCCCACGAGGGTCTCGTTCGCGTTCATCAGCTCTCGCATTGCGCCGTCGATCAACTGGCCGATGGTGCGGGCTTCGACGCCAGGAGCCTCCTGGATGCCCTTGGCGTTCTGCGCGAGATACGACCACCGGGCCGCTTCCGGCACCCAGAACACGCCCGAGCCGAGGTACTCGTCCTGGTCGTCGATGAGCGAGGCGATGCCGTCCTCGTCGAGTCCGTCGGCGACCAGCTCGGCGCGGATCTGCTCACGACGCTCGTCGAAGGCGTCGGAGACGTACTTGAGGAACACCAGACCGAGGATCACGTCCTTGTACTGGGAGGCGTCCATAGAGCCGCGCAGCTTGTCCGCGGCCTTCCACAGCGTGTCCTTCAGTTCCTTCATCGTCGACGGCGCGGTGGGCGCCGCCTTCTTCCTCGGTGGCATGGTCAACCTTCCTCCCGGCCGTGCCGGGTTCCTGCGGTGACGGTGAGGACACCGTGGCCTACACCGTCGGTCAAGGTATCGGTGAGTCGGTCGAGCGTGTCGAGCAGTTGCTCTGCGGCATCGCGGCGCGCGCGTAGTTCGTCCACCGCGGCACTCACCGCGGCATACTCATCCGGCGGGACGACCGGGATCGGCCAGTCCCGCCACCCCAGGCCGGACCGGATCGCCCCGGCAGGTTTGGACGCGACGGGCATCTGCCGCAGGCTGCGCGCGACGAGCTCGGGCAGTATCCCGGAGGTCTGCGGATCGGTGATCCGGAGAATCCGTGCCGGGGCCGGCACGATCGCCGCCCCGTCGTAGTCGACGACCACGCCGAACTCAGGTGTGGCACAGAAGACGATGTCGCCGGGCTCGGTGTAGCGGCCGCTCGGATAGCGGGTGGCCAAGGTGAGACGATCGATTCCGCGATCTCCGATGCGGGCCCGGCCGAGCAGTTCGTCGGGGCCGATGACGCGCACGTCGCCGCTCTCCTCGATATCTTCGTCGTCGATGCGGTTGCCGGGCACCACTTTCAGCGCGCCGGCGTCGGCAAGCCGGCCTGCCGTCGGCAATGGTCGCGAGGTGCGCCGGTACTCGACGGCAATGCGCAGGTCGTCGTGCACCGCGCGGGCCGCTCGGTTGGCGGCGACCACCAGCTCGACGACCTCGGCTGCGGTCTCGGCCCCGGAAGTTCGACGGCGCCGACGCCGGGGCGCTGGGGGCAACAACCCACGACGGTCGTCGGCGAGCAGTTCGGACGTGCGGTGGATCGACGCGAATTGGAAGGCGTGTGCACGCAGGAACTCTCGCGAACCCGTGGCGGCGGTGATGTCCGCGACGATTCCGTCGGCGACGGCCGCGTCCAGAGGCCGGGATCGCAGATCGGCCAGCACGGTCCAGCGGTCGGCAGGAGCGGTCGCCGGGTCGGGAGCACCCAGCACCCACAGCGCCAACGACGAGCCCGGCCGGGTGACGAGCAGCCCCTCTGGCAGGCGGAACGCGGCGCGCAGTCGATCCGACCGCAGCAGGTCGGCACGCACCGCGGCGGCCGCTCGGTCGCGCAACGGATCGGTCAGCGCGGACGCCGGCCCGACGATCACCGCGATATGTTCGGCACCCATCTGCATGGTGATGTTGTCGATCTCCGTGAGAATCCGGGCGTCGGTATAGCCGAGGGTGGCCGGCGACGGGTACTGGGTGAGGAACACCGCCGGCCCGTCGATCGAGAAGTTCTCGTCGAACCCGGACTCCGGCGTGGGACGACGGCGCCACCGGTGCACGGCGAGCCGGCGACGCGCGAGGCGAGCGGTCGGCGTGTCGGCACGGCCGGTCATTGCCGTCGGCTCGACGAACTCGGGCAGTCGCCGTCGCAATGCCACGAACAGGTCGCTGCCGTCCGGCGACGGGTCGACGAAGACGGCACGGTCGTCCGGGGCCAGTGCCGCGATCACCTGCGCGCACATCTCGAGCGCGGGCGGGCTGAGCGCCGTGTCGGCCAGCGCCTCGAGCGGCAGGCGAAAGCGCTGCGCCATAAGGGTTTCGAAGGCGTGCTCGACGGTGTACGCGGCGTCGGCCAGGCGGTCGGCGTGTGCGGCGTAGGCGGGCAGCCGATCGCCCAGCGCGTCGATTTCGCGGTAAAGGTAGGCATCGTCGGGGTCGAGGTCGTCGGCCTCGTCGAGCAGGTCGTCGATATCGAGGCCGGCAAGTTGCTCACCGGTTTGCGCCTTCACACACAGCAAGGCGGTCAGAGCCGCGAACACCGCGGCCGGCTCGGCCCCGGCCGGGTCCTCGAAGGCCGCATGCGCTGCGAGGTCCTCGGCGAAGGCCTCGTTATTGCCGAGCCCACGGCTGGCGAGCCACGCGACGACATCGTCTGCGCGGTAATGCTGCTGTCGTCCGTCCACGCGAACGGGATCGGGAAACGGCCGGTCGCGCCCACGGTAGCGTTTCACCCACATGGAGACGACGGGCCGCTGCACCCGCGCGAGGGCCGCGATGTCCGTCTTGGAGAGCAGCAGTTCGGAGTCGGTGCTCACGGTGTCGGCCCTCCCTTCTACAGTGCGACGAACGGCCGCCGTGGGACGGTTCCTCCAAAATCTAGATCATCGGACCGACAAGAACTAACGTCGCGTCGATATCCCCCCTTATCAATCTCGCTCATGCTGTGATCGACTCCGGGCACGCATCCTCGAAGGCACAGAAGGCACGCCGCAGAGGAGGACACCATGCTCGCAGCCATCCACATCCGGCAGACCGTCACGGCCGCCGGCCCGCTGAGTTGCGCGGCCCTGGCCACCGACACGGGCGTCGCGCTGTTCACCCGCGCCGGCGGTACCGCGGAGGCTCGCTTCGCCGCCGGGCTCGATGCCTTCGCCGAACTGTGCGGCCGCGCCGGGAACGTCACTGCGCGGCTGCACCTGACGGACGCAGACCTGCGCCGAGAACTGCGTGCCGTCGCGGATTCCTTCCCCACTGTCGCCCTCGTCGACGTCGGCTACGGTCCCCTCGGTGCTCTGGCCCGAGCCGCGGCCGACGCGATCGGAGAGCACGTGGCCGCGGTACTCGCTGCGGAAGAGGTGGCACGCGAGGCAGCGACGAACCCGCCGGCCGAGCAGACAGTCGCCACCGACGCGTCGAAGGGCTCCCGCAGGGGCGTGGGAGTGGCGTGCGTGCGGGCCGACGGCAGCTACCGCCAGAAGGTCTGTCCCGATACCCGGTCGATACTCGCCGGCGAGCTCCTCGCCATCGAACTGGCCGTCACCACGTACCGGAACCGGCCCCTGCACATCCTCAGCGACAGCCGGCACGCGCTGGCGGGCCTGCGCGGCGAAGCCCCGCTCACCACCGAAGCATCGGTGATCGTCGACCGCATCCGGCACCGCACCCGTGGGCTGCCGATCCGCTACTCGTGGGTGCGCGGGCACAGCGGACATCCGCTCAACGAGGTCGCCGACCGGCTCGCGGTTGCCGCCCGGCGCGCTCACGAGGCCCAGCTTCCTTCTGCCGCTCGGCAGACGATCGCCGAGAACATCGTCGCCTCGTTGTCCACCCCTGCGTCCGCCGCGGCCTGAACCGCCGCGGTCCTGCCGCCGGGCCACGCATTCCCGTCCGGCAGGATGAGCGCATGATGTCGCTTCTCGCCGCGCCCCTCGGAGCCGCCCGCATCGCCCTGGACCGGACCGTGGAGGTCGCCGAGTTCGCGGTGTCCGTTCCCGGGCGGGTCACGAGCCTGTTCGAGGCCACCGAGGCGCTCGTCGCCCGCGTCGACGACGTGGTCACCGACGCCCGCGCGATCGTCGCGCGCATCGACGAGGTCGTCACCGACGCCCGCGCCGCCGTCAGCCGGGTCGACGAGGTCATCGACAGCAGCTCGACGGTGGTCGGCGACGCCGCGGCCGTGGCCCACCGGGCGCAGGATGTGGTGTCGTCCGCCGGCCGCACGTCCGACGCGGCTGGCGAACTGCTCGACACCTACGCGCCGATGGCGACGCGGGCCGCGCCGCTCGCGGGCCAGTTCATCGAGGAACTCAGCGCCGAGGAGGTCCACGCGGCCGTCGTCCTGCTCGATCAGCTGCCGGAGCTCGCGGACCGGATGACGGCCCTGATGCCGATCCTGGGCACGCTCGAGAGCGTCGCCCCGGAGATCCACGAGCTGCTGGGCGTCGCGAAGGACGTGCGGCAGGCGATCGTCGGCGTCCCGGGCTTCAACTTCCTGCGCCGTCGCGGCGAGGACAAGGAGAACGGCGACGAGGACTGATCGTCACGGCTGGACGAGAATCTTGACGTTCTCCTCCTTGTTGTTGATCAGTTCCTCGAAACCACTCTCGACGATGTCGTCGAGCGCGATCCGGCCGGTGATGAACTGGTAGGGGTCGACCTTGCCGGAGGCGATCATCTCGATCGTGGCGGGATGGTCGTTCGCATAGGCCAGGCTGCCGAGCAGGTTGACCTCGCGGAAGACGAGGTCGTTCATGGCGACGGACGCCTCGTGGCCCCAGATCGCGACGTTCACGCACGTGCCACCGGCGCGAGTGGACAGGATCGCGGACTTCAGCACGGCGTCGATGCCGGCGCATTCGAAGGAGACGTCGGCGCCGCGGCCGCCGGTCAGCTCCAGCACCTGCTCGGTGACGTCGCCGTCGCGCGGGTCGATGATGTGATCCGCCCCGGCCGGCTCGGCCTTCTTCTTCCGCACCTCGGCCGGTTCGACGACGATGATCTGCTCGACCCCGGCGGCGCGCAGCGCCGAGGTGGTGACGAGACCGATCGGCCCGGCCCCGAACACGAGCGCGGAATGGCTCGGTTGCGCGCCGGACAGTCGCACGGCGTGGTACGCGACGGCGAGCGGTTCGACGAGGGCGCCGACGTCGGTGCCGAGTTCGCCGAGCGGATGGATCCAGCGCCGCTCGGCGACGACGTACTGCGAGAAGCCGCCGCCGTACCCCGACAGGCCCACGAAACCCAGTGTGCTGCACACGTTGTAACGGCCGTTGCGGCAGGCGTCGCAGCGGCCGCAGATGATGTACGGCTCGACGACCACCCGGTCGCCCACCCGCACGTCGTCCACGCCGTCGCCCACTTCCGCGACGACACCGGCGAACTCGTGACCGAGCGTGATCGGCACGGTCTCACCGGTGATGGGGTGCGGTGCGTCGGCAGGCGGGGCGAAGATCGGGCCCTCGAGGTACTCGTGCAGGTCGGTGCCGCCGCAGATACCGCACCACTCGACCTCGACCTTGACGGTTCCGGGCCGGGTCGCCGGTTCGGGGACATCCTCGACCCGGATGTCCCCGGGGCCGTGGAAGCGGGCTGCCTTCATGGGTCGATCTCCTCGCTGTACGGGCGTCGGACCTGTTCGGCCATGTCCGACGCGGGACCATCCGGGTGCGCCGCTACCGAGGCCGGCGCGTGATCCAGAACACAGCGCGGGCGTCGCCGCAACAAGCGTTGCAGTGCGTTGCGCCGCGGCACCGCCGCACGCCGGGTGTGGTGCCGGACACATCTCCGGGCATATGCTCACCGCAACCCGACCGACGAGAGATGGAGACCGTGGTCAACTTCAGCGCCATCGAACCCGGCACCGACCTGCATCGATACGCGCGCGAACTGGCGCGCATGCACGATGCGGTCATCGGCGGCGGTCGTTCGCCGTTGCGGCCGCGGTCGGTGGTCGCGCGATCGTGGACGCGGGTGCTCGGGGCCGGACTCGCCCCCGACGGCAGCAACGCCCGCGCCCTGCTGCCGCTCGCCGAGGTCGAACGGCGCCGGCGGAACTCCCCGCTGTCGGGGGTGATCGGCGACCTCGAGCAGGTGGTGTGCTCCGTGGCCGAGGCGTCGCACATGTTGATGGTCGTGACCGACGCGGACGGGATCGTGCTGTGGCGGGCCGGGTCGGCCAAGGTGCGCAGCCGCGCCGACAGCCTCGGATTCAGTGAGGGCGCCCGGTGGACGGAGTCGACCGTGGGGACCAATGCGATCGGGACGGCCCTCGCCGAGGCCGCCCCGGTACAGCTGTTCTCCGCCGAGCACTTCGAGCAGTCCCAGCACCCCTGGTACTGCACCGCGGCACCGATCCACGATCCGCGCACCGGGGAGCTCCTCGGCGTGGTCGACGTGAGCGGGCCTGCCCTGACGATCCATCCCACCATCAGCGCGCTCGTCGAGACGGCGGTGCGGCTCGCCGAGGCGCAGCTGTGGCGGTTGCACGAGAACCGGCTCGAACGGCTGCGCACGGCCGCGGCGCCGGTGCTCGCCTCGATGAGCGGGCCGCTGCTGCTCGTCGACGAGCACGGGTGGGTGGCGCACGCGTCGGGCGTTGCGGCCACCAAGCGCGTGGCGGCGCCGACGTCCGAGCGGACCTTGAGCGTGCCCGGCCTGGGCCTGTGCGTGCCGGAGCAGCTCGCGCACGGCTGGCTGATCCGGCCCGCGGGTGGCCCGGCGCGGATGGCGATCGAACTGGACCTGTCCGGCACGCCGACGGTCGTCGTCAGCGGCACCGACTCGGCGTGGCGCAGCCCGCTGTCCGCCCGCCATGCCGAAATCCTGCTCCTGCTGCACCTGCGCGGGCCGCAGGGAATGACGGTGACCGAGGTGAGCAACGGCATCTACGGCGACCCGGACCACGCCGTCGCGGTGCGGGCGGAGGTGTCCCGGCTGCGCCGCGTGCTCGGCTCCGTCGTCGAGAGCCGGCCCTACCGGCTCGCCGACTCGGTCGACATGACGCTCACGCTCGGAACGGCCGAACGCCTCGCGGACTGCGCGTTCGTCCGGCACGCGACCAGCCCGGCCGTCCGCGCGCTCGCGGACGGCCGGTGAGGGCTCAGGCCCGGTAGGCGTCCGTCCCGGCCCGGCTGAGCACCAGGCGCGGCAGCACCGCACGGGAGGACAGCCGCAGCACCGCGTCGACGAGTTCGACGACGTCGTTCACCTCGAGCATCTCCTCGGCGGGGATGCGGTCCTTGATCCAGTCGGACATGTCGGTGTCGACGTAGGCGGGTGCGATCGCGGACGCGCTGACGCCGTTGCCGGACTCCTCGGCGTTGAGCGTCTCGACCAGAGAGATCAGCGCCGCCTTCGTCGCCCCGTACACGGCCAGGCCGGCCTCGGCGTAGACACCGGTGATCGACGACAGCGCAACCACTTTCGCACCACGGCCCGGGGCGGCGGTCGCGGCCTTGCGCAGCAGCGGCAACGAGGCCTGGATCAGGGCGAAGGGGGTCTCGAAGTTGACGGACACCGTCTTGCCGAAGCGCCGCATCGGGAACTCGGCGATGGTGCCGGCAGTTCCGACGCCGGCGTTGAGCACGAGCGCCCGCATGCTGCCGAACGTCTCCTCGTGCGCCGCGACGACGCGCGCCGCGGTGTCGGGGTCGCCGAGGTCGGCGGCGACGACCCGGACCTCGGGCGCACCGGCGTCGCGCAGGCCGACGGCCACCGCGTCGAGCCGCGCCTCGTCGCGCGCGGTGAGCGTCAGACCGTAGCCCTGCTCCGCGAGGCGGGTGGCGACACCGAGCCCGATGCCGCGGGATGCGCCGGTGACCAGGGCGCTGGGGTTCACGAGATCGGTTGTCACGCTGCGCCTCCCCGCAGTGCCTCCAGGCCGGCGGCCGCGAAGACCGGTACGGCCTCCCCTGCCCTGTCGAAGCCGTCGCCGACGGTCGCCCCCACGCGCCAGCGGTGGTTGATGCCCTCGGCGATGACGGCGAGCTTGAAGTTCGCCAGGCCCATGTAGAAGTTCCAGTGGGCGAGTTCGCGGCCGGTCGCCACCGCGTAGCGCTGTGCGAGGTCGTCGGCCGACGGCAGGCGCGGGCTGGTCCACGCGGCGGATTCGCCGAGCACCTGATCGAGCGCGGGGTTGCGGTACACGCACATCAGGGCGACGTCGGTGAGCGGGTCGCCGAGCGTGGACAGCTCCCAATCCACCACCGCCGCAATCTTTCCGGCGTCGACGGGATCGAGAATCGTGTTGTCGATCCGGTAGTCGCCGTGCACGATCGACGCCGCCGACGACGCGGGGATCGCGTCGGCGAGGGCGGCGTGGAGCCGATCGAGGTCGTCGAGGTCGCGGGTCTTGACCCGGTCCCACTGGCCGGCCCACAGCTTCACCTGCCGGGCGACGTACCCGTCGGGGCGGCCGAGGTTTCCGAGGCCGACGGCCTCGTAGTCCACCGAGTGCAGGGCGGCGAGCACGCGGACGAGCTCGCCGGTGCACGATTCGATCTCGGCGTCGCCCAGGGTGGCGAGGTCCTCGGTCGTGCGGATCACCCGGCCGGTGACGTGCTCGACGACGGTGAACGGAGCGCCCATCACGGAGTCGTCCTCGCACAGGACGACGGTCTGCGCGACGGGCACGCCGCAACCCTGCAGCGCCGACGTAATGCGGAACTCGCGGGCGACGTCGTGCGCGGACGGGGTGAGCCCCGCCGTCGGCGGCCGGCGCAGCACCCACCGCGACGTGTCGTCGAAGATCGCGTACGTCAGATTCGACTTGCCGCCGGAGATGAGTTCGGCGCGCAGTTCGCCGTCGAGGGCGATACCCGAGTCCTCCAGATAGCGGTGCAGGGCACTCAGGTCGAGTCCCTCGTGCTGTGCGGTCTTCATGCCCGGCTCTCCTTCGCGGCGGCCGCCTTCTTCGCGGCGCCGACGGCGCGCTTGGCGATGGCCCAGCGGTGCACCTCGGAAGGCCCGTCGTAGATGCGGAACGGGCGGACCTCGCGGGCGAGCCGCGCGACGGGCAGGTCGGCGGAGACGCCGAGGCCGCCGCACATCTGCATCGAACGGTCGACGATGCGGAACACCGCCTCGGCCGCGAAGGTCTTGGCGATGGACGTGGAGTTGGACGCGTGCGATCCCTGGTCGAGTTCCCAGCATGCCTGCGTCAGCAGGGCACGGGTGGCGGCGATGTCGATCTCGTTGTCGGCGACCATCTTCTGGATCATGCCGAGGTCGCCGAGCTTGCCGCCGAACCCTTCCCGCTCGGCGACGCGGGCGACGGCGATGTCGTGGCCGCGGCGCGCCGCGCCGAGCCAGCGCATCACGTGCGTCATGCGGGCGGGCCCGAGCCGCACCTGCGCGTAGGCGAAGCCCTGGTCGACCTCACCGAGGACGGCGGAATCCGGCACGAACAGGTCCTCGAAGAACACCTCGCAGTGACCGCCGATCATGGCGCGGTCGATGGTGTCGATGTGCCGGCCGACGGTCAGGCCCGGGGTGTCGGCGGGGGCGAGGAACATCGTGGCCCCGCCGCGCTGTCCGGGTTCGCCGGAGGTGCGGGCCATGATGATGAAGAAGCCGGCGCCGTCGGCTCCGGTGATGAAGTACTTGCGGCCGTTGATCTTCCAACCGCCGGAGACCTTCTCGGCGCGGGTGGTGAGCGCGTTGGGGTCGGACCCGGCGCCGGGCGCCGGTTCGGTCATCGCGAATCCGGACCGCACGTCGCCGTGGGCGAGCGGCGCGAGGAACTGCTCCTTCTGTTCCGGGCTGGCGATGTGCGCGAGCATGTGCACGTTGCCCTCGTCGGGGGCGGCGATGTTGAGCGCGATGGGCCCGAACAGCGAGTAGCCCGCCGCCTCGAACACCGGGGCGCGGTCGACCATGCCGAGTCCGTGGCCGCCGTACTCGACGGGTGCGTGCGGCGCGAAGACGCCGGCGTCCTTGGCCGCCTGCTGCAGCTTCACCCGCAGGTCGTCGCCGCCGGCGGCGGTGATGTCACCGTTGTGGGCGTCCTCGACGGGCAGCACGTGCTCCCGGACGAACTCCTCGGTCCTCGCCACCAGCGCCTGGACGTGTTCCGGGTACGACAGATCGACAGCCATCGCGATTCCTCCTCCTCACCCCGACCGATCGATCGCTCGGTTACGACAACCGTGACACACCCCACCCCGCGCGGTCAACCCGGACGCTCTACCGTGCGCCCACGGCGCAGTCGCTACCGTGCGCCCACGGCGCAGTCCTTACCGTGCGCCCACGGCGCAGCGCGCGATGGCGAGGTAGCGGTGGACCACCTCGTCGGGCGCAAGCGGCCCGTCCGGTCGATACCACCCGGCGACGGCGACGCACATGGTGATGACCGCTCGGCTGGCGTCCTCCGGGAACTCGGTACCGAACTCCCCGCTCGTCACCCCGTCCCGGACGATCTCGTCGAGCATCCGCTGCTGCTCGTCGCGCAACGCGATGTAGGCCTTCCGGCTGTCCGGTTCCATACTGCGCATCTCGGTGGAGGCGACGAAAGCCTGATTGCGCCGGAACATGTGGAACCGCAGCAGGGACTCGACGACCGCGTCGAACCGCTCGGAGGCCGTGGGGCCGGCCTCCGCGAGGGCCTGCCGGCTGCGGTCGAGCAGATCGCCCATCACCGCCGTCGTCAGCGAGACCAGCAGCGCCTGCTTCGACGGGTAGTGATGGTACAGGCCCGGCACCGACAGCCCGGCCCGGGCGGCGATCTCCCGGATCGAGGTGCCGTCGTAACCGCGCTCGGCGAACGCCTCGAGGGCGGCCTCGAGCGGCTTGGGCAGGGTCGACGGCCCGTACTGCCGCCACGATCCCGATTCGACGGCTTCCTCACGCGTTTCCATGGCATCACCGTAGGCGACCCCGGCGGGCCGGCCGAACGTCACTGCCGGCGGGCCGGCCGAACGTCACCGCCGGCGGGCCGGCCGAACGTCACCGCCGGCCGGCCCGTCACCGGATCGCGGTGCCGGTGCCCGCTCCCTGTCAGTAGTCGTCGTCGCCGTAGAGCACCATGCCGCGCAGGTTTCGGCCCTCGTGCATGTCGGCATAGCCGTCGTTGATGTCCTCGAGCCGGTATGTCTTGGTGACCAGCTTGTCGAGCTCGAGCTGTCCGCTGCGGTAGAGGTCGAGCAGCTTCGGGATCTGCGAGCGCGGGCCGACACCACCGAAGATCGCGCCCTGCAGGCGCTTCTGCAGCAGGGTCAGTTCGAACAGGCTCAGCGTCACCTGGGTGTCGGCGGCGCTGCCCATGCCCACCACGACCACCTGGCCGCCCTTGCCGGTCAGCGCCATCGACGGGGCGATGATGTCCCCGTGGATCTCACCGACGGTGATGATCGTGACGTCGGCCATCGCACCCCAGGTGATCTCGCCGATCACCGGCAGCGCCTCCTCGATCGAGGCGAACGTGTGGGTCGCCCCGAACTTCTTGGCCTGATCCCGCTTGAACTCCACCGGGTCGATGGCGACGACGTGCCGGGCACCCGCGTGCGCGGCCCCCTGCACCGCGTTGATGCCCACGCCGCCGATGCCGATCACGACGACGGAGTCGCCCACCTTGGTGCCGCCGATCGCCGTCGCGGAGCCCCAGCCCGTGGCAACGCCACAGCCGAGCAGGGCGGCTTTGTCGAGCGGAATGTCGTCCTCGATCTTGATGACCGAGGCCTCGTGCACGGTGACGTAGGGCGCGAACGTGCCGAGCAGGCACATCTGGATGACCGGATCACCATTGAGGGTCACCCGGTGCGTCTTGTCGGCGATCGCCTGCCCGGTGAGGAGGTTCGCCCCCTCGTCGCAGATGTTCTGCAGGCCCTTCGCGCACGAACGGCATCGCCCGCACGCCGGGATGAAGGCGAGCACCACGTGGTCGCCCTCCCGGATGTTGGCCACCCCCGGCCCGACCTTGGTGACCACGCCGGCGCCCTCGTGCCCGCCGAGGATGGGGAAGGACGGCATCGGCGTCGCGCCGGAGCGTAGATGTTCGTCGGAGTGGCACAGTCCGGACGCTGCCAGACGCACCTGCACTTCACCGGCGACCGGGTCTCCGAGGTCGATCTCCTCGATCTCCCATGGCTGATTGAGCCCTTTGATCACCGCAGCCTTGGTCTTCACGAACCCTCCCACCGGATCCACTGTGAACTGTGTCACCATGAGTAGAGCAGGACGAGCGTCCGCATGGACGACTTTGAGGATCTCCCCAGGACGCGAGTTACCTGATACCTTGGGTAACGGCAATGTCCCCATGGAGGTACACGATGATCCACATCCGCCACAGCGCCGTTGCGGAGGTTCCCCCCGAGGTGGCGTTCGCCTACCTCGACGATCACCGCACGGTCCCCGAATGGATGTACGGCGTCAACCGCTTCGTGCCGGTGGGGCCGCAGGTCAACGGCCTCGGCGCGGTCTTCGACGCGACCATGCAGATCGGACCGAAGGGCCTCGAATCCCGCCTCGCGATCGTCGACTGGGAACTCGACCGCCGGATCGTTCTCGACTCCATCGCGGGGTTCCGCACCGCCTCGTCGTGGGAACTCGCCGACCTCGGCGACGGGCGGATCCGCCTCGACGTCGACTTCGGGTACCAGCTTCCCGGCGGCCTGGCCGGACGGGCGCTCGGCAAGCTCATCGAACCGGTGGTGGGCACCGCGATCCGCCAGACCGAGCAGGCGCTGCGCTCGAACCTCGGCCGCGTCGCCTGAGCGACGCGTCCCCTGCGCCGACACGGCGCTCGCCTCGGGCGACAAACATCTTGGAGAGCAAGGCGATTCACGCGATCATCCGGAATCCGCCCACACAGTTGCGCGGGCGGATTCCGGAGACGCGAGCAACTCCGCTAGGTTCGGCGGCGGAGGTGCCGCCGGATGACTGACGATCGTCGCATGATCCATGTGCGCCACGACGGGGTGGCGCTCGTGGACCGTCAGGCCGCCTTCGCCTACGTCGCCGATCACCACACGGTCCCGGAGTGGATGTTCGGAGTCACCCGCTTCGAGCCCGTGGGTGATCGGGTCCGCGGCGTGGGCGCGCTCTTCGACGCGAGCATGCGGATCGGGCCGGCCACCTTCGACTCCCGGCTCGAGATCGTCGAGTGGGAGGACAACCACCGGATCGTGCTGAGCTCGATCTCCGGCTTCCGCACCCTGTCGTCGTGGCAGTTCGACGATCTGGGCGACGGTCGCATGCGCCTCGCCGTCGACTTCGGCTACCGGCTGCCCGGCGGCGCGGCCGGTCGCGCGGCGGGGCTGCTCATCGAGCCGCTGGTGGGCACGATCGTCCGCCGGACCGAGAACGCGCTGCGGGAGCAGGTCAGCCGGATCTCCTGACCCGCCGCGCGGCCGGTCAGAAGTTGCCGCGCGCCGCCTGCTCGCGCTCGATCGCCTCGAACAGGGCCTTGAAGTTGCCCTTGCCGAAACCGAGCGAACCGTGCCGCTCGATCAGCTCGAAGAACACCGTCGGGCGATCGGTGATCGGCTTGGTGAAGATCTGCAGGAGGTAACCGTCCTCGTCCCGGTCGACGAGGATGCCACGCTTCTGCAGTTCCTCGATCGGCACCCGCACGTTCCCGATCCGCGCGCGCAGCTCGGGGTCCTCGTAGTAGGCGTCGGGGGTGGCGAGGAACTCCACACCCTCCTCGCGGAGCCGGTCGACGGCGGTGAGGATGTCGTTGGTGGCCAGCGCCAGGTGCTGCGCGCCGGGCCCACGGTAGAAATCGAGGTACTCGTCGATCTGCGAGCGCTTCTTCGCGACGGCCGGCTCGTTGAGCGGGAACTTGACGCGGTGGTTGCCGTTGCAGACCACCTTGCTCATCAGGGCCGAGTAGTCGGTGGCGATGTCGTCACCGATGAACTCGGCCATGTTGGTGAAGCCCATGACGCGGTTGTAGAAGCCGACCCACTCGTCCATGTGGCCGAGCTCGACGTTGCCGACCACGTGGTCGAGGGCCTGGAAGATCCGCTTGGGCGCGCCGTCGCGCTTGCGGTAGGTCGACGACTTCTCCACGTAGCCGGGCAGATACGGGCCCGTGTAGCGGGACCGGTCGACGAGCGTGTGGCGCGTCTCGCCGTAGGTGGCGATCGCGGCGAGTCGCACCGTGCCGTACTCGTCGCTGATCTCGTACGGCTCCTCGAGGACCGTCGCGCCCTGAGCCCGGGCGTGCGCGATGCACTTGTCGACGTCGGGCACCTGCAGCGCGATGTCCACGACGCCGTCACCGTGCCGGCGATGGTGCTCGACGAGCGGGCTGTCCGGATCGACCGCACCCTTGACCACGAACCGCACCGCCCCGCTGCGCAGGACGTAGGCGTGGTGGTCGCGGTTGCCGGTGGTGGGACCGGAATAGGCGATCAGTTCCATCCCGAATGCGGACTGGTAGTAGTGCGCGGCCTGGGTGGCGTTGCCCACCACCCACACCACCGCGTCCCAGCCGCTGACCGGGAACGGGTCCCGCTCGGCGTCGTACTCGACGAGGCCGACGAGCTGCCGCAGTTCCTCGGGGTTCAGCTGGGCGAGCTTCTCGCTGTCGGTGAGGGTGAACTCGAGAGTCATGGCGATTCCTCCTGCCGCCGGACGCGGCGCCATCGGTGTGTCGTGTGTCACCAGGAAAAACCCCGTCGCCGCGACGGTGCAATCTCCTCTCTCCCAGCTGATCGACCTGACTGGAAAATGCGGGATGCCGGGCGAGCCGCTATACAATCGGCACAGTTTCCGCCGCCTCTTCGGAAGGAACGGCCATGCGTGACGCCGTGCAGCTGGACGAGTTGGATTTCGCGCTCCTGGACACGCTGCACACGGATCCGAAGATCGGCGCCCTGGAGTTGTCCCGGAGGTTGCGGGTGGCGCGCGCGACGGTCTCGGCACGGCTGCGCCGGCTCGAGGAGTCCGGGATCATCGCCGGCTACGAACCGCGACTGGACCTGGCGGCCGCCGGATTCGAGGTCCAGGCATTCGTGACGATGGAGATCGTCCAGGGTGCGCTCGAAGCGATCACCGATGTCCTCGAAGCGATTCCCGGGGTGCTCGAGGCGTTCGCGACGACCGGCGCCGGCGACATTCTGTGCCGGATCGCCGCGGACTCCCACCTCGGTCTGCAGCAGACGCTGATCGAACTGAACCGGTCGTCGATCGTCGCCCGGTCGACCAGCGTCATGGTGTTGTCGGAGGTGGTGCGGTACCGGGCCATGCCCCTGCTCCGCACGCTGCAGCCGGGCAAAACCGCCAAAGCGCCCGCCTACCGTCGGTAGAGCTGAAGGTCGGCACGCTCGCCCCCGCCCGCCGAAAACGCCGAAACAGCTCTGCACACTGCACAGAAAAACGACGGGCGGCTGCGCTACAGCTCTTCAGCCTGACCAGTAGTGCAGGCCGCACTTGCGCCCCCTCTGTAACCACGGTCACAGTCTTCTTCATTCGCCCGCTCCCCGGGCATCGCACCGTCCCGACTCCCGAGAGAAGACATGAAGAACCTGCTGACCCGTTTCGAGGACAAGGCCCCCGAGATCGTCTTCGAGTGGCACGACACCGAGACCACCGCCCGCGGCTGGGTCGTCATCAACTCCCTGCGCGGCGGCGCGGCCGGTGGCGGCACGCGGATGCGCCACGGCCTCGACCGCCGCGAGGTCGAGTCGCTGGCGAAGACGATGGAGGTCAAGTTCACCGTCTCCGGTCCGGCCATCGGCGGCGCCAAGTCCGGCATCGACTTCGACCCCTCCGACCCGCGCAAGGACGGCGTGCTGCGGCGCTGGTTCCGGGCGGTCGCGCCGCTGCTGCGCGCCTACTACGGCACCGGCGGCGACCTGAACGTCGACGAGATGACCGAGGTCGTGCCGCTCACCGAGAGCAACGGGCTGTGGCATCCGCAGGAGGGCGTCGTCAACGGGCACTTCGCGGCGGACGACCGCGAACGCGTCCAGCGGGTCGGGCAGCTGCGGCTCGGTGTCGCGAAGGTCGTCGAGGACACCCGGTTCACCCCGGCACCGGATGCGAAGTACACGGTGGCCGATCTGATCACGGGCTGGGGCGTCGCCGAGTCGGTGCGCCACCACTACCGCATCTACGGCGACCCCGCCGGCAATCACGGGCTCGGCGGCAAGCGGGTGATCGTCCAGGGCTGGGGCAACGTCGGCGCGGCCGCGGCCTACTACCTGGCCCAGGCCGGGGCTCGCGTGGTCGGCATCATCGACCGCGACGGCGGCATCCTCGACACGGCCGGACTCGACTTCGACGAGGTGCGCACGCTGCTGCTGAACAAGGACGGCAACGCGCTCCGCAGCGACCGGATGCGTCCGTTCACCGAGGTGCACGACGCGATCTGGGACCTCGGCGCCGAGATCTTCCTCCCCTGCGCGGCCTCCCGCCTGGTCACCCGCGAACAGGTCGACCGTATGGTCACGGCCGGCCTCGAGGTGATCGCCAGCGGAGCGAACGTGCCCTTCGCCGACGACGAGATCTTCTACGGCCCCACCTACGAGCACGCGGACAAGTCCGTCTCCGTGATCCCCGACTTCATCGCCAACAGCGGCATGGCCCGCGCCTTCGCCCAGCTCATGGAGGGTGACGTGGAGGTCTCGGACGCGGCGATCTTCGGCGACGTCTCGGACACCGTCGCGGGTGCGCTGCAGCGCTGCCACGACCGCTGCGCCGACCATACGGGCGTCGCGGCCACCGCGTTCGAGATCGCCCTCGACCAGCTGGTGCCGGCCGGGGAGCGCATCGATGACTGACACGTTGGCCACCACGCCGGCCACCACCACCGAGCCCGCGCCGCGGGCGATGCTGCACCAGGCGATGCGGCCGCGGCAGCTGGTGATGATGAGTCTCGGCGGCGCGATCGGCGCGGGACTGTTCGTCGGCTCCGGCGCCGGCATCGCCGTCGCGGGCCCGGCCATCCTCGTCTCGTTCCTCGCCGCCGCCGCTCTCGTCGTCCTCATCATGCGGATGATGGGCGAGATGGCGGCCGCGAACCCCGCCAGCGGCGCCTTCTCCGTGCACGCGGAGAACGCCCTCGGCTCCGTCGCCGGCCGCACCATCGGCTGGCTGTACTGGATCCAGGTGGTCATCGTGATCGCGGCGGAGGCGACCGGCGCCGCCGCCATCACCGCCGCCTCGATTCCCGGGATCCCGCAGTGGGCCGCGGCACTGTTCTTCATGGTGGCGCTCACCGGCGTGAACCTCGTCGGCGTACGCCGGTTCGGCGAGGTCGAATTCTGGTTCGCGGCACTGAAGATCGTCGCCATCGTCGCCTTCCTCGCGATCGGCGTCGCGATGATCGCGGGATGGGTGCCTGCCTTCGACAGCACCGGGTTCGCGAACCTCACCGCGCACGGCGGCTTCGCGCCCACCGGTATCGCCGGTATCGCCGCGGGCCTGCTCATCGTGGTATTCGCGTTCGGCGGCACCGAGATCATCGCCATCGCGGCCGCCGAGACCTCCGATCCGCGCCGCAACGTCGGCCGCGCGGTGCGCACGTTGATCTGGCGCATCCTGGTCTTCTACATCGGCTCGGTGCTGATCATGGTGACGGTGCTGCCGTGGACGTCCGAGGATCTCGTCACGGGCCCGTTCGTCGCGGTGCTGAACGCCGGCGCGGTACCGGGTGCGGCCGCCGTGATGACCGTGATCGTGGTGGTGGCGCTGCTGTCCTCGCTCAACGCGATGCTCTTCAGCGCCTCACGGATGATCTACTCCCTCTCGCAACGCGGTTCGGCCTACCCTGCGTTCGGCCGGGTGGCCGCCAACGGGGTGCCCCGCAACGCGGTCCTCGCCTCGGTCGCGTTCGGATTCGTCACCGTCGCACTCAACTACGTGCGTCCCGACAAGGTGTTGCCGCTGCTGCTCAACGCCGTGGGCTCGACCATCCTCGTACTGTGGACGTTCGTGGCGGTCTCGCACCTCGTGCTGCGCCGACGTGCCCGTCGCGACGGCACCGAAGACGCCCTGCCGCTGAAGATGTGGGGCTTCCCGTACCTGTCGTACGCGACGCTCGGCCTGCTCGCCGGCATCGCCGTGCTCGCGCTGTTCGACACGGCCGCCCGCACCCAGCTCATCGCGACGGGCGCGCTCACCGCCACGATCGCGGGCGCGTGCTGGCTTCTGCACCGCCGGCAGACGGTTCGGCAGTCGTAACCGACCGCACAGACGACGACGCCGTGCGTCCTCCCGCAGGGGGGAGGGACGCACGGCGTCGTCGTGGATCGGTCCCCGCCGTCAGTCCTTCGGACCACCGGCGACGTAGATGACCTGACCCGACACGAATCCCGCACCCTCGCTCGCGAGGAACGAGGCGGTGTGCGCGATGTCGTCGGGCTTTCCGGTGCGGGCGACGGGGATCTGCGAGGCCGCGGCGGCCTTGAAGTCCTCGAACGACATGCCGACCCGCTCGGCCGTCGCAGCGGTCATCTCGGTCTCGATGAAGCCGGGGGCGATCGCGTTGGCGGTGACGCCGTACTTGCCGAGCTCGATCGCGAGGGTCTTGGTGAAGCCCTGCATGCCGGCCTTGGCGGCGGAGTAGTTGACCTGACCGCGGTTGCCCAGCGCGGAGGTGCTCGACAGGTTGACGATGCGGCCGAACTTGGCCTCCACCATGTACTTCTGCGTCGCCCGGGACATGAGGAACGCGCCCCGCAGGTGCACGTTCATCACGGCGTCCCAGTCGTCGACGGTCATCTTGAACAGCAGGTTGTCGCGGGTGATGCCGGCGTTGTTGATCAGCACCGTGGGATCGCCCAGCTCGTTCGCGACCTTCTCCACGGCCGCGGCGACGGACTGCTCGTCGGCGACGTTCGCGCCCACCGCGAGGGCCTTGCCGCCGGCCGCCTCGATGGCCGAGACGGTGTCGCCGCATGCGGACTCGTCGAGGTCCAGGACCGCGACCTGGAATCCGTCCTGCGCCAGTCGCTTGGCGACTGCGGCGCCGATGCCGCGCGCGGCCCCGGTGACGATGGCGGTGCGGGTGACTGTTTCGCTCACTGCTTACCTCCGTGCTGTTGTGGTTGGAAACTTCAGTTGATGGTCAGGCCGCCGTCGACCGCAATCGTCTGGCCGGTGACGTAGCCGGCGGCCTCCGAGGTGAGCCACACGGCGGTGGCGGCGATCTCCGCGGGATCACCGGTGCGGCCCAGGACGATTCGCGGCTTCATGCTGTCGAGGTAGCCGGGCTGGTACTCGTCGGTCATCTCGGTCTCGAAGAATCCCGGCGCGATGGCATTGACGCGGATGCCCTTGCGTGCCCCCCACTGCTGGGCCAGGTCCCGGGTCAGGCCGATCACGCCGGCCTTGCTGGCGGCGTAGGCGGCCTGCGGCAGTCCCGCGGTGGTGAGGCCCAGGACGGAGGAGATGTTGACGATGGAGCTGCCGGGCTGCATGACGCGCCCGGCGGCCTGCGCGGCCCAATAGGAGCCGTTCAGGTTGATGTCGATGACGCGCCGGAACTGCTCCGGGGTCTCCTTGGTGGCCGGGACGGCCGTGCCGATGCCGGCGTTGTTGATGAGGATGTCGACCTTGCCGAAGTGCTCGACCGCGGCATCGACCATCCGTTGCGCCTGCTCGGGCTCGGCGATGTCGGTCTCGACGCTCAGCGCGCGGCGGCCGGCGGCGCGGACGAGTTCGGCGGTCCGCTCGAGCCGGTCGGCGCGACGGGCCGCGAGCACGACGTCGGCCCCGGCCTCCGCGAGAGCCTGGGCGAAGGCGACGCCGAGGCCGGAGGAGGCGCCGGTGACGATCGCGACGCGGTCGTCGAGGCGGAACTTGTCGAGCACGGACATGTGTGTAGTCTCCTCCGATAGTCGATACCTATGCGAATTGTATAGTTGAATTCGCGCTCGAGTTCAAGACCGGAAGTTCGAAAAAGGCGCGGCCACAAGCCCTTTCGGGCCCGCGACCGCGCCTCATCCGTCTTCCCGGTCCGAGGGGGACGATCAGCTCAGGCGCTCGAGGACCATCGCCATGCCCTGACCGCCGCCGACGCACATGGTCTCCACGCCGAACTGCTTGTCGTGGGTCTGCAGGTTGTTGAGCAGGGTGGCGGTGATCCGCGCCCCGGTCATGCCGAACGGGTGACCGAGGGCGATCGCCCCACCGGAGACGTTCAGCTTGTCCTCGTCGATGCCGAGTTCCCGGGCGGAGCCGAGCACCTGCACGGCGAACGCCTCGTTGATCTCGAACAGGTCGATGTCGGAGATGGTCTTGCCGGCGTGGGCGAGAGCCTTCTTCACGGCCTCGATCGGGCCCAGACCCATGATCT
>NZ_JBSNCE010000025.1:0-94195 GCF_053764755.1 Rhodococcus sp. 2H158 | reverse complement strand
CCGCGAATCCGAGGATTCGCGGGGCGCGCCGTCGCAGGCGGAACTGCTACTTGAGCTCGGCGAGCACCGTGCCCTGGGTGATGGCGGCGCCGGGCTCGACCGACAGGCCGGTGACCACGCCGGCCTTGTGCGCGTTGACCGGGTTCTCCATCTTCATGGCCTCGAGCACCACGATCAGGTCACCCTCGGCGACCTCCTGACCCTCGGAGACCGCGACCTTGACGACGGTGCCCTGCATCGGCGCGGTCACCGCGTCCCCGGAGGCCTTGCCGCCGTGGGCACCGCCCCGCTTGCGCGGCTTCGGCTTCTTGCGGAGCGCCCCACCGGCGGCACCGCCGCCGGCGCCGAGGGTGAACTGGCCGGGCAGCGACACCTCGACGCGGCGGCCGCCGACCTCGACGACGACGTTCTGCCGCGGCAGCGCCTCGTCCTCGTCCTCGGGGGCGACCCCACCGCCGGTGTACGGCTCGACGGTGTTCTCCCACTCGGTCTCGATCCACTTGGTGTAGACGTCGAACTTCTCGCCGTCCCCCACGAAGGCGGGGTGCTCGACGATGTGCCGGTGGAACGGGATCACGGTGGCCAGGCCGTCGACCTCGAACTCGGCCAGGGCGCGGCGAGCGCGCTCGAGGGCCTGGGTGCGGGTCTCGCCCGTGACGATCAGCTTGGCGAGCATCGAGTCGAACTGGCCGCCGATGACGTCGCCCTGCACCACACCGGAGTCGACGCGCACGCCCGGGCCCGAGGGCTCGCGGTACACGCTGATCGGGCCGGGGGCCGGCAGGAAGCCGCGGCCGGCGTCCTCACCGTTGATGCGGAACTCGAACGCATGCCCGCGCGGGGCCGGGTCCTCGGTGAGCTCGAGCTTCTCGCCGTTGGCGATGCGGAACTGCTGGCGCACCAGGTCGATGCCGGCGGTCTCCTCGGTGACCGGGTGCTCGACCTGCAGGCGGGTGTTGACCTCGAGGAAGGAGACGGTGTCGCCCTGGACGAGGTACTCGACCGTGCCGGCGCCGTAGTAGCCGGCCTCGCGGCAGATGGCCTTGGCGGACTCGTGGATGCGGCGGCGCTGCTCGTCGGTCAGGAACGGCGCGGGGGCCTCCTCGACGAGCTTCTGGAAGCGGCGCTGCAGCGAGCAGTCGCGGGTGCCGGCGACGATGACGTTGCCGTGCTGGTCGGCGATGACCTGCGCCTCGACGTGGCGCGCCTTGTCGAGGTACTGCTCGACGAAGCACTCGCCCCGGCCGAAGGCGGCGATGGCCTCGCGGGTCGCGGACTCGAACAGCTCGGGGATCTCCTCGATGGTGTGCGCGACCTTCATGCCGCGGCCGCCACCACCGAAGGCCGCCTTGATCGCGACCGGCACGCCGTACTGCTTCGCGAACTCGACGACCTCGTCGGCGTTCTTGACGGGATCCTTCGTGCCGGCAGCCATGGGCGCCTTGGCGCGCTCGGCGATGTGCCGCGCGGTGACCTTGTCGCCGAGGTCGCGGATGGCCTGCGGGGAGGGGCCGATCCAGATCAGACCGGCGTCGATCACGGCCTGCGCGAAGTCGGCGTTCTCGGACAGGAAGCCGTAGCCGGGGTGGATCGCGTCGGCACCGGACTTGCGGGCGGCGTCGAGGATCTTGTCGAACACCAGGTAGGACTCGGCGGAGGTCTGGCCACCGAGCGCGAATGCCTCGTCGGCGAGCTTCACGAACTGGGCGTCGGCGTCGGGTTCTGCGTAGACGGCCACGCTCCCGTAACCGGCGTCCTTGGCGGCTCGGATGACCCGCACAGCGATCTCGCCGCGGTTGGCGACGAGCACCTTCGTGATGTGCGCGCTGGCATGACTGGGCACGGAGCCTCCTGTTGATCGATCGTTAGGTTATTGCCGTCTCTGGGAGTGTAGGCGCCAATCCGATAGACGATGTAACCGGATAGCCCCTACACCCTACGGGTCGCCCGGAACCGGGCAACATTACCGGCCGGTAGTCGAATCACCCTCGTTCCCGTGCTCCGGCGTGTCCCACTCGCGGCCCTCGCTCGCCTCGTGCATCAATTCCCGGACCCGCTCGACGAACGACGGCACGTTGGCCGCGGCGGTCGGCGTGTCGGGAAACCGGCCCGCCAGGTTCACTCCCTTCGGGCTGCGGTTGAACCACAGGAACACGTCGTGCGTGTAGCTGCGGCTGCGCAGCGTCCGGGCATTCCACCGCGGCCACTGCGCGGCCATGGGGACGAAGCGAACGTCCATGTACGACACCAGGAAGCGCGGTCGCATGGGTACTTCGAGCAGTTCGCCGACCAGGTCGAACGGCACCCGGGCGCTCGCCCGCGTGCGGCGCAGCTCGGCGCCGGCGCGCGCCGTGAGCGTCGCGAAGTCCGTGGCCCCGGCCGCATCGATCTCGACCGGGCGCAGCCCCACGAACCAGCCGAGGGCCCCGGCCCACATCGGACCGCTGCGGGTATGGGACGGCGCGATCGTCCGGAACCGGTCGACTCCGGCGAGTTCGACCGTGGCGCGGGCGAGGCACGCGAGCGTGCCGGCGAAGAAGCCGTACCCGGCCTCCCGGCAGCGGGCGGCGAAGCGGTTGGCCCGGTCGTCGTCGAGCATCCGCGTCGACAGACGGCGCTGCGGCACCGCACCGGTCGGCCGGTCGCCGAGGGGCAACGGGAACTCGGGCATCGCGTCGCCGCCGGCGGTCAGGGCCTCCCGCCAGATCCGCACGGCCTCGTGCTCGCCGGCCAGGTCGGTGGCGTCCGCCCGCTCCGCGGCACCGAAGTCGATGTAGCTGCCCACTGGGAACAGTCCGGCCGGCCGGCCGGACCGCTCCTGCTCGTACAGGGCCGTGATCTCGTGGGCGACCAGCACGACCGAGTAGGCGTCGGCGACGGCGTGGTCGGCGGCGAAGAACACCGTGAACGACGCCGCGGACGCGTCCCCGTCCTCGGGCTCGAGGGTGGCGAAGACGTACGCCGGCCACGTGTGCGGCTCGGTGCAGTCGGCCAGCAGTTGCTCGAGGTGCTCGCGGATGTCGTCCGGGGCGGACGGCAGGTGCCGGACGAATCGGACCGACACCGCGCCCGGGGGCGCGGTCCGCCGGGTCACGCCGCCGGAGCCGACGGCGCCGTCACCGCTCAGGACGACCTGGCTGCGCAGCGGTTCGTGCCGGTCGATCCACCGCTCCAGAGCGCGCCGGAACGGCTCCTCCTCGAGGCGTCCCGCGACCTCGAAGGCGGTGCCCAGCCACGCGTCCGGGACGTCGCCGTACCGGCTGCCGACGGTGCGCCGCAGATGTGCCTCGTGCACGTACGACACCGGTCGCGGATCGGTGCTCCAGGCATCCGCCGCGACGCACGGCAGCCATTCGGTCAGCACACCCGCCGGGATGGGGTAGTCCTCGAGTTCGGTGAACTCCATGGCATCTCAGGAACGCAGATGCCGCTTGATGCGCGCCAGCATCGCGCTCATTCCCCGCAGGCGCAGGGGGCTGACCGCGTCGGCCAGCCCGAGGGCCGAGTAGAAGTCGTCGGGCACCTCGAGGATCTGCTCGGCGCTGAGACCGTCGAGCCCCTGATGCAGGATCGATGCGAATCCGCGGGTGGTCGGGGCCTCGGGGGGCGCGCTGAAGTGCAGCCGCACGTGCTCCCGGTCGGCCATATCGACCGACAGGAACAGCGGCGACTGACATTCGGGGACCGGCTCCATCGCCGCTTCCTCGAGCTCGGCCGGGATCGGCGGGAGTTCCCGGCTGAACTCGAGCAGCAGCTGCAGCTTGTCCTGGCCCTCGACGGCGGCGAAATCGTCGACGATCTCGGCGAGAGGAGCGGGCAGGGTCACCGGGCCGGCACCTCTCCGGGCTCCTCGCCCTTGACGATCGGCACCCGCACCGCGTTGCCCCACTCGGTCCACGACCCGTCGTAGTTGCGCACGTGCTGGTAGCCGAGCAGGTAGGTCAGCACGAACCAGGTGTGGCTGGACCGTTCCCCGATGCGGCAGTAGGCGATGACGTCGGAGTCCGGCGCGATGTCGGCGTAGATCTCCTCGAGCTCGGGGCGCGACCGGAACCGGCCGTCCGGCGCCGCCGCGCGGGCCCACGGGATGGACACGGCCGTGGGGATGTGGCCGCCGCGCAGGGCGCCCTCCTCGGGGTAGTCCGGCATGTGGGTGCGCTCGCCGGTGTACTCCTGCGGGGAGCGCACATCCACGAGCGGACCCTTGCCGAGGTGGTCCAGCACGTCGTTCTTGAACGCCCGGATCGCGGCGTCGTCCCGTTCGACCACCGGGTAGCCGCTGGTGGTGCTCACCGGGATGTCGAGGGTGGTGTCGCGGTTCTCGGCGATCCAGGCGTCGCGGCCGCCGTCGAGCAGGCGCACGTCCTCGTGGCCGAACAGCGTGAACACCCACATCGCGTACGCGGCCCACCAGTTGGACTTGTCGCCGTAGACGACGACCGTGTCGGTGCGGCGGATGCCCTTGCGGTCCATGAGGGCGGCGAACCGCGTGCCGTCGATGTAGTCGCGGGTGACCGGGTCGTTGAGGTCGAGATGCCAGTCGATCTTCACGGCGCCGGGGATGTGGCCGACGTCGTAGAGCAACACGTCCTCGTCCGATTCGACGACCTTCACCTCGGGCGCACCCAGATGGGCGGACAGCCACTCCGTCGACACCAGTCGGGTCGGATCGGCGTAGGCGGCGAAGGACGGGTTGGCGTCGGGCGCGACGGGCACAGGTGGCTCCTGAGGCAGTGGTGACAGTTCGGTGATCGACAATCCGGTGACGACGAGGTGCGCCGTCGATTCTAGGCGGTACCGTCGGGACACGTGCTGCGCTCCCCGTCCGCCCCGACCGACCTCGCGACGCGTGCCGACATCGATCGGCTGCTGCGCCGGTTCTACGACCGGGCGCTGACGGATCCGGACCTCGAGGCGGCGTTCGCGACGCTGGCCGTCGTGGGTCTCGCCGAGCACCTGCCGGTCGTCGGGGACTTCTGGGAGCAGGTCCTGTTCGGCACCGGCCGTTATCGGGGCCGACTGGTTCCGGTGCACACGGCCCTGCACCGGCAGCACGGTCTCGGCGCGGCGCGCTTCGACCGCTGGGTGCGGTTGTGGACGGACAGCGTGGACGCGCTGTTCGCCGGCGCGAACGCGGACCGGGCCAAGGCGAAGGCGGCCGCGATCGCGGCGGCGCTCAGCGCGCAGCTGGATCGAGCATCGTCAGCATGAGCCGGGACGGCTCGACGGCCCGCACCGCGTGCGGCAGGCGGGTGGTCATGTGCACCACCCCGCCGGGCTCGAGATCCACGGTGCGCCCGTCGGCGGTCACCTGCAGGTGGCCCGTGAGGGCCTGCAGCAGCACCGGGAACGCGGCCGTGTGCTCGCGCAGTTCCTGCCCGGCGTCGAACGCGAAGATCACCACGCGGGCGCCCTCGGCCACGAGGACGCGCTGCGGGCGCGGCCGGTCCGGGTAGGGCTCGACGGCGTCGCGGACGTCGGCGAGATACGACAGGGCGGGGGTCGCGGGTTCGGGCTGCGGCGCGGCGGCGGGGCTCACGACCGCAGGCTACCGCGGCTTCGTCGCGACGATCGCCACGGCCGCGATCGACGTGCGATACGTCGTGAACGTCGCGCGCATTCTCAGCACCCGCGTGCGGGCGTCGCCGTCGCGCAGCACGTTGCGCACGAAGCGCAGGGTGCCGAGGACGCCCTCGTCGGCGACGAACCGCGCGGGCTGCAGCAACGCCATCGGGGCGAGCCGCACGACGTCGACGCTCAGGCCGGCCTCGGTGAGCAGGGCCCGCCACTCGGCGACGGTGAGCGGCCGGGCATTGACCTTGATGGAGCGGGCCAGGTCCTGCCGGATCTCCGTCTTCACCGCATCGTCGAGCTCGTCGGGGACGAGGGCGAGTTCGTGGATCGCGTACCGGCCGCCCGGGCGCAGCGTCCGCACGGCCGCGGCGACGATGCGTGCCTTGGCCGCGTCGGTCTGCATGGTGAGCATGGCCTCCCCGACGACGACGTCGGCGCCGGCGTCGGGGAGACCGGTGGCAGCGGCGTCCGCGACGACGCAGCGACCGCGGTCGCCGATCGCGGCTCGGGTCAGTTCGGCCGCGGCCTCGTCGTGTTCGACGCCGGTGTACGACAGCGGTGCCAGGTCCAGGATCTCCCGCGCGGTGCGGCCGAGGCCGGGCGCGAGTTCGACGACGTCGCTGCCCTCGATGCCCGCGTCGACGAGCAGGCGGGTGGTCATCCCCGCACCTCCGGGGCGCAGCACGCGCTTGCCGAGCCGGGCGAGCAGCCAGTGACCGGGCAGGTGTGCGGAGTCGCGCTCGGACATGGGCAGGGGATGGGGATCGCTCATACCCCGATGCTAAGGCAAGGCAAGCCTAAACTGAAGGGCTTCCGGTCGTGTTCGCGGCCCACAGCCGCGCCACCGACACCCCCACGTCGGCCAGGAGCCGACGCACCAGCGGCAGGCCGATCCCGATCACCGAGGAGGGATCGCCCTCGATGCGCTCCACGAACCAGCCGCCGAGGCTGTCGAGCGTGAACGCCCCCGCCACCTGCAGCGGCTCGCCGCTGGCCAGGTACGCCTCGAGGTCGTCCTCGGTGGGGCGGCCGAAGTGAACGGTGGTGCTGCTGTGGTCGGCGGCCTGGGCGACGACCTCGCCGTCGCGCAGGCGCAGGACACTGTGCCCGGTGAGCAGGTCGGCGCTGCGTCCGGCCATCGCCCGCCAGCGCTCGCGCGCCACCTCGACCGTCCCCGGTTTGCCCTGCAACTGCCCGTCGACGAGCAGCATCGAGTCGCAGCCCACGACGAGGGTGTCGTCGCCGAGGCTGTCCCGGACCAGGCCGGGCACCACGTCCGCCGCCTTCGCGCGGGCCAGTTCGGTGACCACCACCGCCGGCGGCGCCCCGGGACCGAGTGCGGCGGCGAGTGCATCCTCGTCCACCGCGGACACCCGCACGATGGGCGCGACGCCGGCCGACCGCAGCACCGACAACCGCGCCGGGGACGCCGACGCGAGCACCAGCCTCGCCATGATCAGCCCAGGTTCGGGTACGAGTACGGCGAGAACGGCGCCGTCCGGCGGTGCATCCGGGTGGGGTCGCCCCACGTCTCGCGCGGGCGGTCGTCCGCCGCCGGGGCGGCGGACCCGGAGGCCGCGGCGAGCACCGCCACCAGCGCGGCGACCTCGACGTCCGAGGGCCGACCCTTGACGATCCGGATCGCCGCGGACGCCTCGGGGGCGGCGGTCTCGGCCGCCGGCGCCGCCGCCGGGACCTCCTCGGCCGCCGCGACCTCGGTCACCTCGGTGTCGATGATGGTCTTCTCCTCAGCTACCGCAGTCACAACACACCTCCCGGGAGGCTACCGGAGCCGGTGGGCAGGACGCGGGAGCGGGATCGCTGCGCGTTCGAAGTCATGTCGTCCCTCTCGTGGGGTCGTGGCCCGGCCGGCTCGGAAGAACCGAGCCGGCCGGGATGGTCTCGGCCGTGCGGCCGTCAGAGGGGGATGTTCCCGTGCTTCTTCGGCGGAAGCGTGACCATCTTGCGCTCGAGCAGGCGCAGGGCCGCCACGATCTGCCCGCGGGTGTGCGACGGTGGGATGACCGCGTCGACGTAGCCCCGCTCGGCGGCGACGTACGGGTTCACCAGGGTGTCCTCGTACTCGTTCTGCAGCTCGAGGCGCAGCGCGTCGACGTCCTCGCCGTTCTTGGCCGCCTCGAGCAGGCGCTTGCGGTAGACGAAGCCGACGGCACCGGAGGCGCCCATCACGGCGATCTGCGCGGTCGGCCAGGCCAGGTTGACGTCCGCGCCCATGTGCTTCGAACCCATCACGTCGTACGCGCCGCCGTAGGCCTTGCGGGTGATGACGGTGATCTTGCCGACAGTGGCCTCGCCGTACGCGTACAGCAGCTTGGCGCCGCGACGGATAATGCCGTTGTACTCCTGCTCGGTGCCCGGCAGGAAGCCCGGCACGTCGACGAGCGTGACGATCGGGACGTTGAACGCGTCGCAGGTGCGCACGAAGCGCGCGGCCTTCTCCGACGCGTCGATGTCCAGGCAGCCGGCGAACTGGGTCGGCTGGTTGGCGACGATGCCGACGGACCGGCCGTCGACGCGGCCGAAGCCGACGATGATGTTCTGGGCGCGCTCGGCCTGGACCTCGAGGAACTCGTCGTCGTCGAGCAGGCGACGGATCACCTCGTGCATGTCGTACGGCTGGTTCGCCGAGTCGGGCACGATCGTGTCGAGCTCGATGTCCTCCTCGGTCAGCGACTCCTCGATCGACCCGAAGATCGGGTCGGTCGGCTCGGTGCGCGGCGCGGCGGCCTGGTTGTTGCTCGGCAGGTAGGACAGCAGGTCCTTGACGTAGTCCAGGGCGTCCTGCTCGCCGTCGGCGACGTAGTGCGCGACACCGGACTTGACCATGTGGGTGTGCGCGCCGCCGAGATCCTCCATGGTGACGTCCTCACCGGTGACGGTCTTGATGACGTCGGGACCGGTGACGAACATCTGGCTGGTCTGGTCGACCATCACCACGAAGTCGGTCAGGGCGGGGGAGTAGACGTGTCCGCCGGCGGCCGGGCCCATGATCAGCGAGATCTGCGGGATCACGCCGGAGGCCTGCACGTTGCGGTGGAAGATCTCGCCGTAGAGGCCGAGCGAGACGACACCCTCCTGGATGCGCGCGCCCGCCCCCTCGTTGATGCCGATCAGCGGACGGCCGGTCTTGAGCGCCAGGTCCATGACCTTGACGATCTTCTCGCCGTAGACCTCGCCGAGGCTGCCGCCGAAGACGGTCGCGTCCTGCGAGAACACGCACACGTCGCGGCCGTCGATGGTGCCGTAGCCGGTCACGACGCCGTCGCCGACCGGGCGGTTCTCGGCCAGGCCGAAGTTGGTGCTGCGGTGCCGGGCGAGCTGGTCGAGCTCGACGAACGAGCCCTCGTCGAGCAGCGCGTGGATACGCTCGCGGGCGGTCAGCTTGCCCTTCGCGTGCACCTTCTCGACGGCGGCCTCACCGCTCGGGGCCTGAGCCTGAGCCTGGCGATTGCGCAGGTCCGCCAGCTTGCCGGCAGTCGTGTGGATATCGGGCGTACTCGCCGCCTCGGGCGCGGACGGCTCCTGGACAGTGGTCATGGCCCATGAGCTTAGCGAGCGTCAGTCAGCGATCGCGCACCGAGGCCCCGCTTGTGTTGAATCATTGAACTGAAGCTACCGGCGAGTACGTTTCGCTGCCCATCCTAGGCTGTGCGGATGCCCACCGAACCCGAACCGCAGCGCCCGCCCGTCGACCCCGCGCCCGTGCGGCGCGAGCTGGATGCCGCCCGGCTGCGCGCCGCGCTCGTGCGTGGCGCCGACCCCGACGCGTTCTACCGGCGCCTCGACGTCGTCACCGAGACCGCCTCCACCAACGCCGACCTGCTCACGGCCGCCCGCGAACCCGGAGCCGACCGCCGCGTCCTGCTCGCCGAGTTCCAGCACGGCGGCCGGGGCCGGCACTCGCGTGGATGGACCGGTGTTCCCCGCGCCCAGGTGATCGTCTCGGTGCTGCTGCGCATGCCCGGCATCGACCTCGCCGACCTGGGCTGGCTGCCGCTGCTGGCCGGCATCGCCACCGTCGACGCGATCCGCTCGGTCACCGGAGTGGACGCCGAACTGAAGTGGCCCAACGACGTGCTCGTCGAGGGCCGCAAGGTGGCCGGCATCCTCGCCGAGGTTGCCGGCACCCACCCCGAGCCCGTCGTGGTGGTGGGAATCGGCCTCAACGTCTCGCTCACCGAGGACGAGCTGCCGGTCCCCACCGCGACGTCGCTCGCGCTCGCCGGGGCGACCGAACTCGATCGCACCGCACTCGCCGAGGCCCTGCTGCGCGAACTCGGCCGCCGGTGGCAGCAGTGGTACGTCGCGGGCTGGGACGTCGCCGGCCTGGCCGCTGCCTACCGCGACCGGTGCGGCACGCTCGGCCGCCGGGTGCGGGCGGTCCTGCCGGGCGACACGGAACTGCACGGCGTCGCGGTCGACGTCGACGAGCAGGGCCGCATCGTCATCACCCCGGACGACGGTGGCGAGCCGATCGCGGTGTCGGCCGGGGACATCACCCACCTGCGCCCGGTGCCCTGACCCGGCACGGGCGCCCGGCGCCGCGGCTGTGCCATCGTGTCCGGCATGGGATACCCGGAGGACGCCCTCGCCCCCGAGGAACGGCTGCTGCTGCACCGGCACCCGCACTGGAAGATGCTCATCGTGCCGGCGGCGATCTTCCTGGTCGCCACGGCGCTCGCAGGATTCCTGCTCGGCCTGAGCCAGGCCCGGCTCGACGGCTCCACCGCGAGCACGCTGACGATCGTGCTCGCGGTGCTGTGGGCGGCGATCGTCGCGTGGCAGTGCCTGGCGCCGCTCGTGAGCTGGCTGTCGACCCACTTCATCGTCACCGACCGGCGGGTGCTCGTCCGGCAGGGCGTGCTCACCCACTCCGGCATCGACATCCCGATGGGCCGCATCAGCAACGTGCAGTTCCGGCACGGCCTGCTGGACCGGATCCTGCGCACCGGCACCCTCGTCATCGTCTCCGCGGCCGACGATCCGCTCGAGTTCGACGACATCCCCGACGTGCAGCGCGTGCATGCCCTGCTGTACCAGCAGGCGTTCCACGCCGACCCGGCGCGGGACCGGGAACCCCGACCCGACGGGCCGAGTCGCAAAGCCTGGTAACGCGCCGGGCGGCCGGTGCCGATCCGTACGCTGGATCCGTGACCGCAGTCCTGCTCGCCGAAGACGACGAAGCCATCGCCGCGCCCCTGTCCCGGGCGCTGGGCCGGGAGGGATACGACGTCACCGTCGAACAGACCGGCCCCGCCGCGCTCGAACGGGCCCTGTCCGGTGACTACGAACTGCTCATCCTCGACCTCGGGCTGCCCGGCATCGACGGGCTCGAGGTGTGCCGGCAGATCCGTGCCCACCGCTCCGACCTCGCCGTCCTGATGCTCACCGCCCGTACCGACGAGGTCGACTTCGTCGTCGGCCTCGATGCCGGTGCCGACGACTACGTCGGCAAGCCCTTCCGGCTCGCCGAACTCATGGCCCGGGTGCGGGCGCTGCTGCGCCGCCGTGGCGGCGGCGAGCCCGAGGACATCGTGGAGGTCGCGGGGATCCGGCTCGAGCGGGCGGCCCGGCGCGTGCTCGTCGACGGCTCCGAGGTCACCCTCGCCAACAAGGAGTACGAACTGTTGCGGGTGCTGCTCGAGCACGCCGGCCAGGTGGTCTCGCGGGACGCGATCCTGCAGGAGGTGTGGGGCGACGCCGACCTGCGCGGGTCCAAGACTCTCGACATGCACATGTCCTGGCTGCGCCGCAAGATCGGTGACGAGGGCCCGGCCGGGGAGCGGCGCATCGCCACCGTCCGCGGCGTCGGCTTCCGCCTGAACACCGACTGACGGGACCGGAGTGCGCCGCCGAATCCTGTTCGCGGTCCTCGCGGGCTCGCTGCTCGTGGCCCTGCTGCTCGGAGTCCCGCTCGCCTACACCGCCTGGCTGTTCGTCGAGGACACCGCGCGCAGGGACCTGCAGGACCGGCTCGACCGCATGTCCGCGGAGATCATCGCCCAGGAGGGCGCCGACGGCCTGGTCATCGGCGGCCTCGACACCAGTTCCCTGCGGCTCGTCGTACCCGACGGCGGCCGCCTCCTCGTCGTCTACCCGACCCCCGAGGACGCCGCGGCCCGCCTCGACATCGGCGCCGCCACAGTACCGAACCCCCTGGTCGAGTCCCTGTCGATGGGAACGTCGGGATCCCTGCGGCTCGAGGCGCCGTCCGAGGACATGCGCCTGCTGCAGCGGCAGGTCCTGGTCGGGGTGACGCTGCTGGTGCTGCTGTCCATGGCCGTCGGTGCCGTCGTCGCCGTCGTCACCGCCCGGCGGCTGGCCGACCCTCTGCGCGACGTCGCGGCGCGGGCCCGCCGGCTGGCCGACGGCGACTTCCGGCCCGATCCACGTCGGCACGGCATCCCGGAACTCGACCGCGTCTCGGACGTCCTCGACGCCGCGACCGTCGAGATCGCCGGGCGCCTGCAGCGGGAGCACGCCCTCGTCGGCGACGTCTCGCACCAGCTGCGGTCCCGGCTGACCGCGGTGCGGCTGCGCCTCGACGAGCTGTCCACCCACACCGACCCGGCCGTCGTCGAGGAGGCAGAGGAGGCGATGCGCCAGGTGGACCGGCTCACCACCGCCATCGACGAACTGGTCCGCGCGTCCCGTAACAGCGGGTCCGAGCTGCGCACCGAGGTGTCCGTCGTGGGGGAGCTGGCGGGGGTGATCGCGGACTGGCGGGGGCCCTACAAGGAAGCGGGCCGGGAACTGCTACTGAGCGGTGATCCGTCGCTGCGCAGCCGCGTGACCGGATCCCGGCTGCGCGAGGCCGTCGCGGTGCTGGTCGACAACGCCCTCATGCACGGCGGTGGAACGTGCACGGTGTCCGTGCGACGGGTCTCGACCCACGGCGGCGGATCGACCGTGTGCGTGGAGGTGACCGACGAGGGTGACGGCGTCAGCGACGAGCTGGCCCCGCACATCTTCGACCGCGGCTTCTCGGGTACCGGCTCGACCGGGGTGGGACTCGCGCTCGCCCGTGCCCTGACCGAGGCCGACGGCGGGCGCCTGGAACTGCAACGCCGCCGGCCCGCCCTGTTCGCCCTGTTCCTCGGCTCGACCCGCGACGAGTCCGCCCACGCGGGGATCCGGGAACCGCGCTGACCCGCGACGGCGGGGACCGGATTCGGCTGACCCGCGGCGGCGGGGACCGGATTCAGCTGACCCGCGGCGCCGGGTTCAGGAGTGCCCCAGGCCTTCCTCGGCGAGTTCCTCGTGCTCGGGAACATCGTCCCCGCCGGAGTTCATCTCCTCCGGGAACACGAAACGGCGGAAGCACCAGAACCGGAAGATCATCTGCAGCAGATTGCCGATGAGATAGGCGCTGACGAAGTCGGCGATGTTCTCCATGGTGAGGCTGACGTTCGGCACCCGCAGGTCGAACACGTAGCTCGAGATCCACAACGGGATGAAGCTGAGGACCACGCCGATGCCGCTGACGGCGAAGAACAGCAGCGCCTCGTGGTGCCGCTCCCGGCCGCCCCGGTTCTTGAACGACCACTCCCGGTTGAGGACGTACGAGCAGATCACGGCGATCACCCCGGCGATGACCTTGGCGGTCACCGGCTTCTCCTCGAGCACCGTGAGCTTGAGGGTGTAGAAGATGACCGAGTCGACGACGAAGGTGGTGCCGCCGACGATCGCGAACTTGATCAACTCGTGGTGCCGCAGCAACAGGCCCCGGAGAGGCTCGGGGACTCGGTTCACGGCAGCATCGACGAAAGACACCCGGACGAGTCTACGAAACCGGGATCCGAACACACGAACCCGCGGGCGGTTTATCAGCTTTACCACAGGAACGACGGGGTGTCGCGCGGGAGCGCAGCGCCACCCCCGCCGCCCGCTGTGACACCATGGTGAGCCGTGACCGCTACACCCCCGGACTCGGCTGCCGCCGCGACTCCCGCCTCCGCGGCCGGCGACGCCCGCTCGCACTCTCCCCGCACGCTGCCCACCGGTATGCCGGTCGTCGCGATGGTCGGCGGCGGCCAGCTCGCCCGGATGACCCACCAGGCCGCGATCGCGCTCGGCCAGACCCTGCGGGTGCTGGCCGCGAGTCCGGACGATCCGGCCGCGCGGGTCAGCCCCGACGTGGTGCTCGGCAGCCACACCGATCTCGACGCGTTGCGCAGTGCCGCGACCGGCGTCCACGCCTTGACCTTCGACCACGAGCACGTGCCCACCGAGCATCTCGAGGTGCTCCAGCGTGAGGGCGTCAGCGTGCAGCCGCCGCCGCAGGCCCTGATCTACGCGCAGGACAAGCTCGCGATGCGCCGGCGCCTCGCGGAGCTCGGTGCCCCGGTGCCGCCGTTCACCGAGCTCACCTCGGTCGACGACCTCACCGCGTTCGGCGACGAGCACGGGTGGCCCGTCGTGATCAAGTCGGCGCGCGGCGGCTACGACGGTCGCGGTGTGTGGATCACCGACGACGTGGACGAGGCGCAGCGGATCGTCGCCGAGCAGCTCGCGGCCGGGGTGCCGCTCATCGCCGAGGAGAAGGTCTCGTGGCGGCGGGAGCTGTCCGCGATGGTCGCGCGCTCGCCGTTCGGGCAGGGCGCGAGCTGGCCCGTGGTCGAGACCGTGCAGTTGAACGGGCAGTGCGCCGTCGTCATCGCGCCCGCCCCGAACCTGCGGGCCGACATCGAGGCCGGCGCCGAACAGCTGGCCCTGCGCATCGCCGCCGAGCTCGGCGTGGTCGGGGTCATGGCGGTCGAGCTGTTCGAGACCGAGACCGGCGAGCTGATCGTCAACGAGCTCGCGATGCGGCCGCACAACTCCGGGCACTGGGGCATGGACGGCGCCCGCACCGGGCAGTTCGAGCAGCACCTGCGCGCGGTGCTGGACTACCCGCTCGGCGACACGTCACCGATCGCCCCGGTGACGGTGATGGCGAACGTGCTCGGCGCCCCCGAGACGCCCGCGATGAGCATGGACGAGCGGCTGCACCACCTGTTCGCCCGGATGCCCGACGTGCGTGTGCACCTCTACGGCAAGGGCGAGCGCAAGGACCGCAAGATCGGGCACGTCAACGTGCTCGGGGACGCGTCCGGGTCGATCGACGACCCGCAGTACGTGGCGGCGGTGCGCGAACGCGCGGAACGCGCGGCGCACTGGCTCTCGCACGGAGTGTGGACCGACGGATGGGATTCTCACGGTGACTGACGGAGCACAGGTCGGCCTGATCATGGGCAGCGACTCGGACTGGCCGACGATGCAGGCCGCCGCCGAGGCGCTCGTCGAGTTCGGGATCCGCTTCGAGGTGGGGGTCGTCTCGGCCCACCGCACCCCGCAGCGCATGCTCGACTACGCCCGCGACGCCGCCGGACGCGGCATCAAGGTGATCATCGCCGGCGCCGGCGGTGCCGCCCACCTTCCGGGCATGGTCGCCTCCGCGACCCCGCTCCCGGTCATCGGCGTGCCCGTCCCCCTGAAGTACCTCGACGGCATGGACTCGCTGCTGTCGATCGTGCAGATGCCTGCCGGGGTGCCCGTCGCGACCGTCTCCATCGGCGGCGCCCGCAACGCCGGCCTGCTCGCCGCCCGTATCCTCGGCGCGGCCGACCCTGCGCTGCGGGAACGGATGGAGCAGTTCCAGGCGGGCCTCGAGCAGATGGTGCTCGAGAAGGACGACGCGTTGCGGCGGAAGCTGCTGGGCTGACTTCGTGCACGTACGCGCGCTTTTCGGTCGTCCGCGTTCGAAATTGCGCGCGCGGACGACTGGGCCCCGCGCGGATCGTACGGTGCGCGCGTCGCGGGGCGACGCGCAGGCCCGGGCGGTGACGGCCCTGGCCCTGCTGTGGGCCCGGGTGTGGGGCGGCCGCGTCGGCTTCGACGACGAGTTCGGCCTCTACGTGTGCACCGGGATGCGCGGCGGCTACGCCCGGTCGGGCACGACGATCGGCGGAGCATTCCTCACCGGCCGGCCACCGTCGCGCCGGATCCTGCGACACGAGGCGGTCCACGCCGATCAGTGGGCGCGGCACGGGGCCGGATTCGCCGTCCGCTATGTGTGGGAGGAGCTGCGCCACCCGGGTGCCTGCAACCGGTTCGAGATCGAGGCCGGACTCGCCGACGGCGGCTACGTCGCCTGAGCCTGCCGGGCGTCAGCCGTTCAGCCGGGTGGTGACCTTCTCGCTCTCGACCCGTCGGTCCATGGCGGCGGGGTCCGGGTTGCTCACCTGCACCAGCGACGCGCCGGCGGCGAGGACGGCGAGCAGGCCGTCGATCAGCGCCTGCGGGGTCCCCCAGTCGCGGCTCGACAGCACCCGGTCCGCGCCGGTGATGCCGGCCGCCGTGGCCGCGTCCCGGGCCGCCGCGACCACCTCGCCGGCCGTCCGTCCGTCGAGCACCGGCCCGCCGTCCCCGGCGGAGCGGAACTGGTCACCGTGCACCCGCACGTGCGTCGCGTAGTCGGTGACCCCCACCGGCAGGTCCGGCACGGGCCGGCCGAACGCATCGAGCGAGAGGACGGCGACCTCGGCGACGTCCGCGACATCGTCGAGACGGTCCGCGGTGACCAGCGCGAGGTCCGCATCGTCGGGTTCGAGCACCACCTCGGCGCCGGCCCACCACGCGCCGAGCAGGACCGCGGCACTCTGCCAGTGGGCCGGGAGCAGGACGGCCACCCGGCCGCCGGGCAGCAGACCGAACTCGTCGCGCACCATGTTCGCCGTCTTGGCGGCCCAGTTCGCCAGGGTGACCGCGGACAGCTCGATCCGGGCGCCGGACGCGTCGTCGTACCACGTGATGCGGGGGCCGGCCGGGTCGGCGGCCAGGATCGGATCGAGCAGGGTGTCGGTCAGAGTGGTCACAGCTTCCTCGTTCTTCAGTTCACGCAGCGGGGGCCGGCGGAGCCGGCGTCGATCGGCGGGGCGGCCGGGACGGACGTCGGGGTGGCTCCGGCGCTCACGAGATCCGATCCGGAGGCCACGGAGGTGACGTTCGCATCCGTGCCCGGCCCCGCGTAGTCCGCGGTGAGCACCACCCGCACGGTGTCGGCGTCGAGCGACGGGTCGGCGGCGGTGGCCAGGCCGCCGAGCGCCTCCGCGACGGCACGCGCCTGGTCGGACTCGGGGTCGGCGGCGAAGACCGTCGACTCGTCCACCGCGCGGCCGGTGTGGTTGCCGACGCCGCCCTGGACGAAGCCGTCGCCGACGAGCACGGCCGCGACGCGGGAGGCCAGGCCGCCGACACCACCGGCGTTGGCGACGTCCACGGTGATCGTGCCGGCATCGACCGCCGGTGCCGCGCTCGTCGTCGGCTGCGACCCGTCGTCGCCGGAGCCGGGATCGACGAGGTCGGCGACGAAGCGGCGCACCTCCTCCGGATCCACCTGCACCACGGATTCGCCGTAGTCGGTCATCGCGTTGAGGTCCTGGACGGGGATCGTGGAGAACTGCACGGCGCCGCCGGCGAGGTCCTGCATCCGGGTGGCCAGGTCGAGGATGTCCCAGTCGGAGTCCAAGACCACCGACCTCTGCACGGCCGCGCTGAGCTGGTTCAGCTTGGACGGGTTGCTCAGCGTCTTCGCGCTGAGCACCTTCTGCACGAGTGAGGCCATGAACACCTGCTGGCGCACGATCCGGTCCAGGTCGCCGCGCGGCAGGTCGTGGCGCTGCCGGACGAAGCTCAGGGCGTCCGCGCCGTCGAGGGTCTGCTCGCCGGCGGGGAAGTTCGCCCCGGACAGCGGCTCGTCGACGGGGTTGTTCAGGCACACGTCGACGCCGCCGACGGCATCGGTGAGCAGCACGAACCCGAGCAGGCCGACCTCGGCGTAGTGGTCGACGGTGACGCCGGTCAGGTCGGCGACCGACTCGACCAGTGCCTCCCGGCCCGCCTGCGTGGCCGCCTTCTCGGCGGCCGCATCGGACTCGCCGGCCTCGACGAGCCGCAGCCGCTCGGTCTCCTTGGTGGCGCCGAACGCGGCGTTGATCTTCGACATCCCGATGTCGGGCACCTCGACGTAGGTGTCGCGGGGGATCGAGATGGCGGTGGCCGAGGTGCCGTCGAGCGGCACCCGGACCAGGATGATCGTGTCGGTGTTGTTGGCCACTTCCTCGCCGGCCCGCAGCGCGTCGAGTTCGCGCTGGGACAGCGGATTGCCGTGCGCGTCGGTGCGGCTGTCGGTGCCCACCAGGAGGATGTCGAGGGCGCCGTCCCGGCCGTCGCCCAGGGTGAGCCCGCCCACCGTGGCGAGCGACGAGCGCAGCGAATCGATGCCGCGCCATGCGACGCCGGTGACGACCAGGGTGAGCGCCGCGGCGACGCTGACGGCGATCCGCAGCGGCCGGCCGCGGAAGACCCCCGATCCTCCCCCCGCGTCGCGCGCCGGCACTCGGCGTGTGGGCGGCTCTGGCGGCACCTGGCGGTCCTCTCGTCGGGCGTCGGCGGTCGCACCCAGGCTACTGCCGAGACCGCGGCCCTTGTGGCACCCGCCGCGGCGTGCCCGGCTCGTACCGGGTGACAGCTGCCCCGGCGTGCCAGACTCGTGCCCGTGCAGACCGTTCTCGTCACCGGAGCCCGCGGACAGCTGGGCCGTCACCTGCTCACCCGCGGCGCCGCGGCCGGCCTCCCGATCCGGGGCGTCGGCGCGGAGGAGGCGGACATCACCGATCCGGATGCCGTCGCCGCGCTCGTCGAACCGGGCGCCGTCGTGCTCAACTGCGCCGCCTACACCGCCGTCGACGCGGCCGAGACCCATGTGGAGGACGCCGCCGCGGTCAACGAGTGGGGACCGGCCCATCTGGCCGCCGCGTGCGCCGCCGCCGGAGCGCACCTGATCCACGTGTCCACCGACTACGTGTTCGCCGGCGACGGGGACCGCCCGTACCGGGTCGGCGATCCGACCGGGCCCCGCACCGTCTACGGCCGGACCAAGCTTGCGGGGGAGCGCGCGGTGCTCGACCGGTTGCCGACCGCCCACGTGGTGCGCACCGCGTGGCTCTACACCGGCGAGGGCAACGACTTCGTCGCGACGATGCTGCGGCTCGAACGTGAACGCGACACCGTGCGCGTCGTCGACGATCAGGTCGGCTGCCCCACCTACGCCGCCGATCTCGCCGACGGCCTCCTCGAACTCGCCACCCGCGCCGGTGCGGTGCCCGGCGGGGTCCTGCACGCGACGAACTCCGGGCAGGCCAGCTGGTTCGACCTCGCCCGTGCGGTGTTCGCCGAGGCGGGCGCCGACCCGGGCCGCGTGCAGCCCTGCGGCAGCGACGAGTTCGTGCGGCCCGCGCCCCGCCCGGCGTACTCCGTCCTCGACGGCAGCGCGTGGGCCGCGGCCGGGCTGACGCCGCTCCGGCCGTGGCGGCCCGCGCTGCACGCCGCGATCGGCGCCCTGCGGGCCAGGGCGTGATTCGGCGCGGCCGCGGCCGGCGGCTAAGGTGACGGCGTGAGTTCGAAGCTGACCGTGGTGACGGTGACCTACTCGCCCGGTGAGCATCTGGAGCACTTCCTGACCTCGCTGACCGGCGCGACGAACCTGCCCACCCAGGTGATCCTGGCGGACAACGGGTCCACCGACGGCACCCCCGAAGACGCCGCGGCCCGGCACCCGAACGTGCGACTGCTGCACACCGGCGGCAACATCGGCTACGGCGGGGCCGTCAACCGGGCCGTCGCGGAGGTCGATCCGGCGGAGGAGTTCGTCGTCGTCGCCAATCCCGACGTGCGCTGGGGACCCGGGTCGCTGGACCGGCTGCTCGAGGCGGCGCGTCGCTGGCCGCGCGCGGCGTCCCTCGGCCCGCTGATCTTCGAACCCGACGGCACCGTCTACCCGTCGGCGCGATCGGTGCCCGGGCTGGTCTCCGGCGCCGGGCACGCGCTGCTCGGCACGGTGTGGCCGAAGAACCCGTGGACGCAGCGGTACCGGCAGGAGAACGAGACCGTTTCCGAACGCCCGGTGGGCTGGCTGTCCGGGTCGTGCCTGCTGGTGCGGCGGGCGGCGTTCGACGCGGTCGACGGCTTCGACTCGCGCTACTTCATGTACATGGAGGACGTCGATCTCGGCGACCGGTTCGGCCGGGCGGGCTGGCTCAACGTGTACGTGCCGTCCGCAGAGGTCACGCACGCGAAGGGTCACGCCGCCGGCCGGCATCCCGAGCTCATGCTGCCGGCCCACCACGACAGCGCGTACCGGTTCCAGGCGGACCGGCACCCGCATCCGTGGCAGGCGCCGCTGCGGTGGGCGCTGCGGGCCGGGCTCGCCGCCCGGTCGAGGATGTCGGTGGCCGCGGCCGCGCGGGAACGGGCGCGGGCGGCCGAGGCGGGCAACACCACGGAACAGGGGACACGATGACGAACGATGCTGCGCCGCACACCGATGCGGTGATCCTGGTGGGCGGGCAGGGGACCCGGCTGCGGCCGCTGACCCTGTCCGCGCCGAAGCCGATGCTGCCCACCGCCGGCGTGCCGTTCCTGACGCACCTGCTCACGCGCATCCGTGCGGCCGGCATCAAGCACGTGGTGCTCGGAACATCCTTCAAGGCGGAGGTGTTCGAGGACTACTTCGGCGACGGCTCGGAACTGGGTCTCGAGATCGAGTACGTCACCGAGGCGGAGCCGCTGGGCACCGGCGGCGGCATCCGCAACGTGCTGCCCAGGCTGCGCGCCGACAACGTCATGGTCTTCAACGGTGACGTGCTCGGCGGCACGGATCTGGGCGCGGTGCTCGACACGCACCTGCGCACCGACGCCGACGTGACGCTGCACCTGGTGCGCGTGGGCGACCCCCGCGCGTTCGGGTGCGTGCCCACCGACGAGGAGGGCCGGGTCACCGCGTTCCTGGAGAAGACGCAGGATCCGCCGACGGACCAGATCAACGCCGGCTGTTACGTCTTCAAGCGCGAGATCATCGAGTCGATCCCCGAGGGTCGTCCGGTCTCCGTGGAACGTGAGGTCTTTCCGTCCCTGCTGGCGGAGGGCAAGCGCGTGTACGGGCACGTCGACGCCGCCTACTGGCGGGACATGGGCACGCCGGAGGACTTCGTGCGCGGCTCGGCAGACCTGGTGCGCGGCATCGCACCGTCGCCCGCGCTCGGTGGGCAGCGCGGCGAATCCCTCGTCCATCCCGGTGCCTCCGTCGCGCCCGGTGCCCTGCTGATCGGCGGCACCGTCGTCGGCCGCGGCGCCGAGATCGGCGCCGGCGCACGCCTGGACGGCGCGGTGATCTTCGACGGCGCGAGGGTGGAGGCCGGTGCGGTGATCGAGCGGTCCATCATCGGATTCGGGGTCCGGGTCGGTCCCCGCGCCCTGATCCGCGACGGGGTGATCGGCGACGGCGCCGACATCGGGGCGCGCTGCGAGCTGCTGCGCGGCGCCCGGGTCTGGCCCGGTGTGCAGATCCCCGACGGGGGGATCCGTTTCAGCACCGACGTGTGAGCACGGGGGGGGTCCACGAATGAAGTTCGAACGGTATGTGGCACTGGGTGATTCGTTCACCGAAGGCGTCGGGGACCCGGATCCGGCCCGGCCCAACGGGTTGCGTGGCTGGGCGGATCTCGTCGCCGAGGAGCTCGCCCGCGACAACCCGGGGTTCGGGTATGCGAACCTCGCCGTGCGCGGACGGCTGCTGCGCCCGATCCTCGACGAGCAGCTCGACGCGGCGATCGCGATGCGACCGGACCTGGTGACGATCTATGCCGGTGGCAACAACCTGATGCGTCCGAAGCTCGACCTCGACGCGTTGGCAGCCGAGTACGACGACGCGATCGGCAAGCTCGCCGCGACGGGTGCGCGAGTGCTCGTGTGGACGGCCTACGACGGCAGCTGGGCGCCGGTGTTCCGGATCCTGCGTGGTCGCTGGGCCGTCTACAACGAGCTGGTCCGGGAGATCGCCGACCGTCACGGTGCGGCGATCGTCGACTTCTGGCGGTTCGACGAATACCGCGACCTGCGGATGTGGGATTTCGACCGGCTCCACATGTCGCCGGCCGGGCACCGGAACATGGCGATCCGCGTGCTCGATCTCCTCGGTGTGGCGCACACGCTCACCCCGGCCGAATTCGATGCCGCGCCGGTGGTCTCGGCGGCGAAGCGGGCCGAGGACCGCCGGTGGGCACGCGAGTTCCTGATTCCCTGGGTCGGGCGGCGCCTGCGCGGCACCTCCTCGGGCGACGGCATCGAACCGAAACGCCCCATGCCGCAAACGGTCTAACGGCCCGCCCCGGTGCGTGCGGCGGCGAGGCCGAGCAGGTGCCCGAGGGTGTCGTGCTCGGCCTCCGGCGGCAGCCCGTCGACCGGCCACCAGCGCAGGTCGGTGGATTCCGCGCTGCGGACGGGCACGGCCCCGGGCGGCGCGACGACGAGGAACCGCAGGTCGAGGTGCCGGGTGGGGCGGCCCAGCGAGCAGGTGATCGGATGGGTGTGCGCCGAGAGCAGTTCCGGATCGATGACCAGGTTCTCGATGCCGGACTCCTCGGTCGCCTCCCGCAGCGCCGCCCCGACGACCGTCTCGTCGGATTCCTCGCAGTGCCCGCCGAGCTGGATCCACCGCCCCACCCGGGGATGCAGGGTGAGCAGCACGTGCCGGCGGTCGGCGTCGAGCACGAGCGACGACGCCGTGACGTGTCCGGGCACGTGCCTGCGGAGGCACCCCTCGGGCGCGGCGTCGAGGAACGCGAGCATGGTGTGCCGCAGCGACTCCGCGTCCACCGAGTCGGTCCGCCAGTTCTGCAGCCGGTCGACGGCCGAGGTGTGCAGCGTGGACGCGGTCACCTCAAAGCTCCAGCAGCAGGTCGCCGGCCGCGGGGGCGACGCGCGGTGTCGCCGGCTCGAGGGGGTGCCCGACGGCGATCGCGCCGAGCGGCGACCAGTCCCCGGGCAGGCCGAGTTCACGCCGCACGACGTCCGGGGCGAAGATCGTCGACCCGATCCAGCAGCTGCCGAGCCCGCGCACGGCGAGCGAGACCAGCAGGCCCTGGACCGCGGCGCCGGCGGCGACGGTGAACATCGTGGCCTCGGCGGCGGTGCGGCGGGCGTCGGGGTAGCTGTGCGCGCCGTCGGGAATCCAGAACGGGATCACCATTTCGGGGGCGTCGTAGAGGATGGCGCCGCGGCCGACCCGACGGTCGATCGCCGCCGGGTCGAGCCCGTCGCCGGCGAGGTCTGCGGCCCAGCGTTCGCGCATGCGGTCGAGCAGCCGCCGGCGGACCTGCTCGGTGCGGACCCAGACGAACCGCACCGGCTGGGTGTGGTGCGGCGCCGGAGCGGTGAGCGCCTCGGCGACCGCGTCCCGCAGATCCTCGGGATCGACCGGCTCCGAGGAGAATTCGCGCACCGACCGGCGCAACAGCAGCGCCTCACGGCGGCCCTGCTCGAGTGCCTCGGCGGTGCCGAGCCAGAACAGGTCGTCCTCCCCGCCGCGGATCAGTTCCTGTGCGGTGGAACCGTTGTCGGGCAGGTCGAGGCCGCGGACCACCGCGACCGGTACCCCGCCCAGCTTGCCCTTGACGAGGTCGCCCGCGGCGGCGATCTCGTCGGCGACGGCGACGGCGGTGACGAACAGCTCGTTGCCCTGTGCGTCCCGGGATCCCGCATATTCGTGCAGGACCGGGATCCCGGCCGCACCGATCGCGGCGTCGGTCTGGCCGACGCGCCAGGCCCGGCCCATCGTGTCGGTGACGACCACCGCGACCGTCACGCCGAGCAGGGTCCCCAGGCGCTCCCGCAGCGCCGCGGCGCTCGCGTCCGGGTCCTCGGGCAGCAGGGCGAGTTCGGATGCGGCGACGTTGGAGCCGTCGATCCCGGAGGCCGCCTGCACGATCCCGAGCCGGTTCTCGGTGATGAGGGTGCGGCCCTTGCGGGCGAGCACGCGTACGGCCTCCTGGTCGACGAGGCGGCGCCGGAGCGCGTCGCGGGCCTCGGGGTCGGTGGGGGCGTCGACGATGCGGCCCTCGACCTTGGAGAAGACCTTGCTGGTGACGACGAGGACGTCCCCGTCGGCGAGCCAGGGAGCGGCGGTGGCCACTGCGGCGGCGAGGTCGTCGCCGGGCCGGAACTCGGGCAGGCCCGGCACCGGGAGGATCTCGATCGGCCGCCCGGGGGAGTGGTCGCGCACTCCGGCGGCGGTCCCGGTGGCCGTGTCGGTGGGCATGGTCACGGCGTCACTCCTGCCAGTTCCAATGCGGCGCGAGCCATCTCGGCTGTCGCGTCGGGATCGGTCATGAGCAGCGGCACGCTGCGCACCTCGACGCCGGGCACATCGGCGGTGTCGGTGGAGTGGATCAGCCACCCGTCGAGCAGGCCCGCGCCGCTGCGGGCGCCGTAGTGCCGCCCGACGCCCTGGGCGGTCGACTCGACGCCGATCACGTCGAGGCAGGCGTCGGCCATGCCGCGCAACGGCTTTCCGTCGATCACCGGCGACAGGCCGACGATCTTCGCGGACGTGGTGCGCAGCGCGCCGCGCAGGCCGGGGATCGCGAGGAGCGCGCCGATGCTCACCACCGGGTTCGACGGGGCGAGGATCACCACGTCCGCCGATTCGATCGCCGCGAGCACCCCGGGAGCGGGGGCGGCCTTCTCGGCGCCGATGTGCGCGAAGCTGTGCGTGGGGACCTGCGCGCGGTGCCGGACCCACCATTCCTCGAAGTGCACGGCGCGCTGCTCGCCGTCGGCCGGATCGGTGATGACCACGTGGGTCTCGCTGCGGTCGTCGGAGACCGGGAGCAGGGTGACGCCGGGCTTCCACCGGTCGCACAGGGCCTCGGTCACGGCCGAGAGCGGGTATCCGGCGCCCAGCAACTGGGTGCGCAGCAGGTGGGTCGCGATGTCGCGGTCGCCGAGACCGAACCAGTCGGGTGTGGCGCCGTACGCCGCCAGCTCCTCCTTCGCGTGCCAGGTCTCGTCGGCCCGGCCCCATCCGCGTTCGGTGTCGATCCCGCCGCCGAGGGTGTACATGCACGTGTCCAGGTCGGGGCAGATCCGCAGCCCGTGCATCCAGACGTCGTCGCCGATGTTGACGATCGCGGTGACCCGGTGTGCGGCGTCGGGGTCGAGGTCGCGGCCGGGTTCGATGCCGAGGAGCCGGCGCACGCCGGTGAGAAAACGCGCACCTCCGACGCCGCCGACCAATACAGTCACGTTCACAGGGCAAGCCTAGGCGGTGCGCCGGGTGGGCTGCCGGGGTGCCTGCGCGCCCGGGCGGCGGGTGCGCAGCGGCACGGTGGAGAACCCCGGATGGTAAGGCAGCGGCGCCGCTCGGCTTGACCGCGACACGCCCCACGTGTCTAATCACATAAGTGTCATTTCCAGTGAACCGGGGCCGAGATCGGTTGTGGTGAACTGCATTCGAACGCATGTTCGACCGGGATGGCGCGGAGTGGGCCGGTTTCGACGAGAGTGGCAGCGCTGCAGGTGAGGAGGCGAACGATGGCCGACGAGCGCGAATGGTTCGAGAGCTCTCGGATCGACACTGCAGGCATCGACACTGCAGGCGAGGACGTTCGGGACGACATCGACGGCATCGGGGGGGACGCGCCCGCGCGACCCGTGCTCAGCCTGATCGATGGTTTCGGCGACCCGTCCGACGGTGGCGACGAACAGTGGCAGGAACGCGCGCTGTGCGCGCAGACGGATCCCGAGGCGTTCTTCCCCGAGAAGGGCGGATCGACCCGGGAGGCGAAGCGGATCTGCTTGGGCTGCGAGGTCCGGGACGAGTGTCTCGAATACGCGCTGGCCAACGACGAGCGCTTCGGCATCTGGGGCGGTCTGTCGGAGCGGGAGCGCCGGCGCCTCAAGCGCGGCATCGTCTGAGGACGTCAGTCCTCGTCGAAGCCGCCGAGCTCGGGGTCGATGACCTCGGGCTCCACGCCGAGGTAGGTGGCGACCTGGTGCACGAGCACGTCGTGCACCAGATCGGTGAGATCCTCGGGATCCTTCGCCCGCAGTTCGAGCGGGCGGCGGAAGAGCACGATCCGGGCCCGCGTCGCGGCGCCGCGACGGTCGATCCCCGCGGGCACGAGCCGCGACAGCGGCACCGGACCGTCCGCGACCACCTCTGACGGCCAGTTCACCGAGTCGGGGTCGAGGGCGCGGATCTTGGGCACCTCGTCGACGGCGATGTCGAGCTTGGTCAGCCGGTCGTGCCACTGCGCGTCGATCGGGGCGAACGCCCCCAGCACGAGCAGATCGAACTTCTCCGCCCGCGAGCGCCACGCCGGCAGCTCGTGCGGGAACAACGGCCCGCGCACGCCGCGGCCGCGTCGCGCGACCGAGCGGGACGTCACGGGGCGGGAACGGCGCGATCGGTGCATGCTCTGGACAGTACGACACGAAAATCCGAACCGGGTTCTCCGGTGTGTCCGGATAGTCCCCGGGCGGACGGCGCGCTACTCTCCGACTGTGAGATCACTGCGTCGATGCTGCCGGCCTGGGTGCAAGAACCCTGCTGTTGCGACGCTGACCTACGTGTACTCGGACTCCACCGCGGTCGTCGGTCCGCTGGCGACGGTCGCCGAGCCGCACTCGTGGGATCTGTGCGAATCGCACGGCTCGCGGATCACCGCGCCGAAGGGGTGGGAGCTGGTCCGGTACGAGGGTGCCTTCACCACCGGCACTCCGGACGAGGACGACCTGACCGCCCTGGCCGAGGCGGTGCGTGAGGCCGGTCTCGGCGAGCGTGGCCGAACCGACTCCGACGACACCGATTCCGGTGTCCCCACGGCGCTGGCCGCGCCGCCCACGGCCCGCACCGGCCGTCGTGGCCACCTGCGCGTGTTGCCCGATCCCACGTCCTGATCGTCGCCCACTAGGCTGACCGTGCCCCGCCGCGGAGGCGGCGGTGCCAGTCGACGATCAGGAGCAGCAACAGTGGCGAGATCTGCCGAGTCCGTGTCCGCCGTGGTCAAGGCATACGACGTGCGTGGCGTGGTGGGAGAACAGCTCGATGCCGGGTTCGTCCGTGATGTCGGAGCCTCCTTCGCTCGCCTGATGCGCGACGGCGGTGCCACCCGCATCGTGATCGGCCACGACATGCGCGAATCGTCCCCGCAGCTGTCGCAGGCCTTCGCCGCCGGCGTCACCGCCCAGGGACTCGACGTCGTACACATCGGACTCGCCTCCACCGACCAGCTGTACTTCGCCTCCGGCATCCTCGAGGCCCCCGGCGCCATGTTCACCGCGAGCCACAACCCGGCGCGCTACAACGGCATCAAGCTGTGCCGGGCCGGGGCGAAGCCGGTCGGGCAGGAGACGGGCCTCGCCACCATCGCCGCCGAACTCGCCGCCGGCGTCCCGGACTTCGACGGCGCCCCCGGCACCGTTTCCGAACGGGACGTGCTCGCCGACTACGCCGCGTTCGTCCGCTCGCGGGTGGACCTGTCGGCGATGCGCCCGCTGAAGGTCGCCGTCGACGCCGGCAACGGCATGGGCGGGCACACGGTGCCGGCGGTGTTCGGCGCGCTCCCGATCGACCTCGTGCCGCTGTACTTCGAACTCGACGGCACCTTCCCCAACCACGAGGCCAACCCGCTCGATCCCGCCAACCTGGTGGACCTGCAGAAGCTCGTGCGCGAATCCGGCGCCGACCTCGGCCTCGCGTTCGACGGCGACGCCGACCGCTGCTTCGTCGTCGACGAGCGCGGCGAGCCGGTCACTCCGTCGGCGGTCACCGCGCTGGTGGCCTCGCGGGAACTCGCCAAGGAACCCGGGTCGACGATCATCCACAACCTCATCACCTCACGCGCGGTGCCGGAACTGGTCGCCGAACTCGGCGGCAAGCCCGTCCGCACCCGCGTCGGGCACTCGTTCATCAAGCAGCAGATGGCCGAGACCGGGGCCGTGTTCGGGGGCGAGCACTCCGCGCACTACTACTTCCGCGACTTCTGGGGCGCGGACTCGGGCATGCTCGCCGCGCTGCACGTGCTCGCCGCGCTCGCCGGCCAGGACCGGCCGCTGTCCGAGCTGATGGCCAGCTACGACCGGTACGCGGCGTCCGGAGAGATCAACTCCACCGTCGCCGACGCCGCGGAGCGCACCGCCGCCGTGCTCGAGGCATTCGGCGATCGTGCCGAATCGGTCGACCGGCTCGACGGCGTCACCGTCGAGCTCGCCGACGGCGCCTGGTTCAACCTGCGCGCCTCCAACACCGAGCCGCTGCTGCGGCTCAACGTCGAGGCCCGCACCGCCGAACAGGTCGACGCGCTGGTGAGGGAAATCCTGGCAATCGTGCGCGCGTGACGGAAGTATCCGTGGCGGGGATAATCGAGTTCCCGGGACCCGGCGCCGGGACGGTTCGAGTCGGAAGGATGGTGGCGCAGCCATGACGGCTCCCTCTTCGTTCCTCGACTTGGACGACACGGACGCCCTGATCGACGCGGACGTCGACGGGATCCTGCGGTTCGCCGCGCTCGGTGGGGCCCAGATCCGGGCCACCGCCGCGGCCGTCGACGAGCAGATCCTCGACCGCCTGCACGGCCTGCACCCCCGCAGCGTGGTGCTCGTGTGCGGCGACGCGCGCGCCGCGCGCGCGGCCGAACTGGTCGTCGCGATGCTTGCGGCCCGCTCGGCCGTGCCGCTGGTCACGGCCCCCGTCACGCCGCCGTGGGTCGGCCCGCTCGACGTCGTCGTCGTCGCGGGCGACGACGCGGGCGACCCGCAGCTCGCCGAGTCGGTCGCCGCGGCCCTGCGGCGCGGTGCCGAGGTGGTCGTCGACGCCCCGGACGAGGGTCCGATCCGGGCGGCGACCGCCGGCCGTGCGATGCTGCTGCCCCCACGGATCCGGGTGCCGGGGGCGTATTCACTCCTGCGGCACCTCGCCGTGTTCCTTGCGGTGGTGGTCGCGATGGAGGCCACCCGCACGGCGAGCGCGGTTCCCCCGCTGGCCGATCTCGCCGATTCGGCGGACGCGGAGGCCGGTCGCGACCAGCCGGGCAGCGAGGTGTTCCACAACCCGGCGAAGGCGCTCGCGGCCCGCATCCAGTCGCGTCGGGTGGCGCTGGCCGGCGACTCCGCGGTGACGGCCGCGCTGGCCCGGCACGCCGGGGAGTCCCTCCTGCAGGTGGCCGGCGTGATCGCGTCGGCGTCGGCGTTGTCGGACGTCCTCGCCGCCCGGGACCGGCTCATCGCGAGACCGCCGGCGAGCGGGGAACCGTACGATCCGTTCTTCCACGACGAACAGCTCGACGGGCCGGTGCCCGCACCCCCGGCGCGGGTGTTCGTGCTGAGCGTGGAGGAGGATCGGCGGCAGGCGGAGCGGCGCGCGGCAGCGCTGCCGGACATGGAGTTGGTATCGGTGGTGGGGGAGTTCGAGGCGAAGGCGGTGCCGCCGGTGCCGGAGCAGGTGGCGGTGCTGGCCGTGCGATTCGAGATGGCCGCGGCCTATCTGCGGTTGGTCGGTGGTTGCTAGTGCTCCGACTCGAAGGTGCGCTGCGTTCGTATGCCTGGGGTTCGCGCACCGCGATCGCGGCGCTGTGCGGCCGTACGGTGCCGTCCGCGCATCCGGAGGCGGAACTGTGGCTGGGTGCGCATCCCGCGGACCCGGCGCGCGTGGTGAGCACCAACGGCGACGGCCCGGGCGGGAGCGCATCGCTGCTCGACGTGCTCGAGGCCGATCCGGGCGGGCATCTGGGGCCGGCGACACTGAGCCGGTTCGGGCCGCGGCTGCCGTTCCTGCTCAAGTTGCTCGCCGCCGAGGAGCCACTGTCGTTGCAGGCCCATCCGAGCGCCGAACAGGCCGCCGAGGGCTTCGCCCGGGAGGAGGCCGCGGGCCTGCCCCTCGAGTCGCCGGTGCGGAACTACCGCGATGCGAGTCACAAGCCCGAACTCGTCGTCGCGCTCACCCGCTTCGAGGCGCTCGCCGGTTTCCGGGATCCGCATCGCACCGTCGAGCTGCTCGGCGCCCTCGAGGTTCCCGAGCTCGACCCGTACATCGGGTTGCTCGCCGGGCAGCCCGACTCGGACGGCCTGCGGGCGCTGTTCACCATCTGGATCACGCTGCCGCAGTCGGTGCTGTCGGCGTTGCTGCCGCGGGTGCTCGACGGCTGCGTGACGTACCTGGCGACGCACAACGGCAACGGCACGGCCTCGTTCGCCGAGGAGGTGCGGACCGTGCTGCAGCTGGCCGAGTTCTACCCGGGCGACGCGGGGGTGCTCGCTGCGGTACTGCTCAACCGGATCACCCTCGAGCCGGGACAGGGTCTGTTCCTCGCCGCGGGGAACCTGCACGCATACCTGCACGGCATGGCCGTGGAGATCATGGCCAACTCGGACAACGTGCTGCGCGGCGGCCTCACGCCGAAACACGTCGACGTGCCGGAGTTGCTGCGGGTGCTCGATTTCCGTCCCGTGGACGTGCCGATCCTCGAACCGGAGCCGTCCGGGCCGGGCGAGGTGCGCTACCGGACTCCCGCCCCGGAGTTCGCGCTGTCGCGCGTCGATCTGCCCGCCGGCTCCGGTGCCGCACCGGACGCCGTCACCCTGCCGCCGTGCGGCCCGCAGATCCTGTTGTGCACCGCCGGGGTGGCCGGCGTGGAATGCGGCGGGCGGAGCCTGCAGCTGTCGGCCGGGCAGGCGGTGTGGCTGTCGGCGTCCGACCCGGCCGTCACGGTGCGGGCGGCCGGCGAGCCGGCGCAACTGTTCCGCGCGCGGTTGGCGGACACCGGCGTTCCCGTCGACTAGCGGAAATCGACTCGTTTCCGATCGATGAAGGGTGCTGTTCTCCTCGGCTCGTTGTTCGCGATCGACGACGCCGAGGCCTGGGTGCGGGCCGCCGTCCCCGCCGTCCGGCTGATCTACCTCGAGCCCGACCTGTTCCGTACCCCGGTGGCGTAGGAAGTCGCCACTCCGGGTACTTCGCTCCGGAGGAAAGGGAGTGCCCGATGACCGAGACCGGCGGCGTATCCCGCAGCGGACTGTTCCGTACCAAGTCGGTGGAGCGATCCATTCTCGACACCGACGAACCGGATTCCAGGCTGCGCAAGGACCTCACAGCGTGGGACCTGATCGTGTTCGGCGTGGCCGTCGTCATCGGCGCCGGCATCTTCACACTCACGGCCCGGACGGCCGGCAACGTCGCCGGCCCGTCCGTGTCCCTCGCGTTCGTGCTCGCGGCCGTGGCCTGCGCGCTCGCGGCGCTGTGCTACGCCGAGTTCGCGTCGACCGTGCCCGTTGCCGGGAGCGCCTACACATTCTCCTTCGCGACGTTCGGCGAGTTCGTCGCGTGGATCATCGGCTGGGACCTCATCCTCGAGTTCGCTCTCGCCGCCGCCGTGGTCGGCAAGGGCTGGTCGCTGTATCTCGGTGAGGTGCTCGGCGGCCTGTCGCCGGTGGCATCTCTCGGGCCCGTGAAGGTGGACTGGGGCGCGATCCTGATCGTCGCGGTGATCGGGGTCCTCATAGCCACGGGCACGAAGCTCTCCTCGCGCGTGTCACTGGTGATCACCTCGATCAAGATCGCCGTCGTCCTGTTCGTCATCGCGCTCGGCGTCTTCTACATCGACACCGACAACTACACCCCGTACGTCCCGCCGTCGGAATCTGCCTCGACCGGCGAGGGCCTGCGTCAGTCGCTGTTCTCCTTCCTCACCGGGGCCGGGGGCAGCACGTTCGGGTGGTACGGCCTGCTCGCCGCCGCGAGCCTGGTGTTCTTCGCATTCATCGGGTTCGACGTGGTGGCCACTACGGCGGAGGAGACGCGGCATCCCCAGCGGGCCGTTCCCATCGGGATCCTGGGCTCCCTCGCGATCGTCACCGTGCTGTACGTGGCGGTGAGCTTCGTCCTCACCGGGATGGTGAACTACAAGGAACTGGCCGGAGACGAATCGACGCTCGCGACGGCGTTCGCGCTCAACGGGATGGACTGGGCCAAGAATCTCATCTCGGTCGGTGCCCTCGCCGGCCTGACCACAGTCGTGATGGTCCTGATGCTGGGCCAGACCCGGGTCCTGTTCGCGATGGCACGCGACGGCCTCGTTCCGCGACGGTTGTCGCACACCGGCCGGCACGGTACCCCGGTGCGGACGACCGTGCTGGTGACGGCCGTGGTCGCCGTCCTCGCCGGCCTCATTCCGCTCGGGACCCTCGAGGAGATGGTCAACATCGGGACGCTCTTCGCGTTCGTCCTGGTCTCGATGGGGGTGATCGTGCTGCGCCGGACCCGGCCGGACCTCGAGCGCGGCTTCCGGGTGCCCGCGGTGCCGCTCGTACCGATTCTCGCGGTACTCGCCTGCGTGTGGCTCATGGCCAACCTGTCGGTGGAGACGTGGTTGCGGTTCGTGGTGTGGATGGTGATCGGCGTGGTCGTCTACTTCACCTACAGTCGCCGGCACTCGGTACTTGCGGAACCGGCGGCGCCGCGCCGGTAGATCCATTCGTGTTGACGGGATCCGTCCCGCGTGAAACCGTCGCGGCATGTCGATCGTGCACGAATCGTCCCCCGCCGGGGAGCCCCCGCGAGCCGGGGAACCCGAGGACCGGCAACGCGTACCGTTCCACGAGGCCAGCCGGATGCTGCTGCGCAACTCGGTGCTCGATGCCATGCGGGACCTGCTCACCGCCCGCGACTGGTCCGCAGTCACCATGACGGACGTCGCCCGGGGCGCCGGTGTGAGCCGGCAGACGCTCTACAACGAGTTCGCCTCGCGGCAGGGCCTGGCCCAGGCGTACGCCCTGCGCCTGGTCGATCAGTTCGTCGACGCCGTCGACGACGCGATCTACACCCACGTCGGGCAGGCGCGCGACGCCCTCGTCGAGGGGTTCACGTCGTTCTTCGTCGAGAGCAGCGCCGACCCGCTGATCCAGTCGCTGCTGCGCGGCGAGGCCAAGCCCGACCTGTTGCGGTTGATCACCACCGATTCGGCGCCGCTCATCGAGCGGGCGTCCGCCCGGCTGTCGGAAACCTTCCAGCGCAGCTGGGTACAGGCGCCCGCGTCGGATGCGGGCATCCTGGGCCGCGCCATCGTGCGCATCGCGATGAGCTACATCTCCATGCCGCCCGAGTCCGACCGGGACGTCGCCGCGGACCTGGCGGAGCTGCTCGGGCCGTTCATCGATCGCTCCGCCCGGCACGACTGAGCAGCGAGTTGTATAGCCTGTTGGCAGAACCGACTGACAACAGGAGAGGCATTCTCACGTGTCCGACACCAAGCTCGTGGCCGACCAGCTGAATGGGATCGACTTCAAGGTCGCCGATCTGTCCCTCGCCGAATTCGGCCGCAAGGAGATCCGGCTGGCCGAGCACGAGATGCCCGGCCTGATGGCGCTGCGCCGCGAGTACGCGGAGGTGCTGCCGCTGAAGGGTGCGCGGATCTCCGGCTCGCTGCACATGACCGTCCAGACGGCCGTGCTGATCGAGACGCTCGTCGCGCTCGGCGCGGAGGTGCGCTGGGCCTCGTGCAACATCTTCTCGACCCAGGACCATGCCGCCGCTGCGGTCGTCGTCGGCCCGCACGGCACCGTGGAGGCCCCCCGCGGTGTGCCGGTGTTCGCATGGAAGGGCGAGACCCTCGAGGAGTACTGGTGGGCTGCCGAGCGGATGCTCACCTGGCCCGCCGCCGCCGATGGGACACCGCGGCCGGCCAACATGATCCTCGACGACGGCGGTGACGCCACCATGCTGGTGCTCAAGGGCGCGCAGTTCGAGAAGGCGGGTGTGGTGCCGCCGGTGGACGAGGAGCACGACTCCGCCGAGTACCGGGTGTTCCTGGCGCTGCTGCGCGAGTCCCTCGCGCAGGACGCGAAGAAGTGGACGGCGATCGCCGAGTCGGTGCGCGGCGTCACCGAGGAGACCACCACCGGTGTGCTGCGGCTGTACCAGCTCTCGGCCGGCGGCGACCTGGCGTTCCCCGCGATCAACGTCAACGACTCGGTCACCAAGAGCAAGTTCGACAACAAGTACGGCACCCGGCACTCGCTGCTCGACGGCATCAACCGCGGCACCGACGTGCTCATCGGCGGCAAGGCCGCCCTGGTGTGCGGCTACGGGGACGTCGGCAAGGGCTGCGCGGAGGCGCTGCGCGGGCAGGGTGCGCGCGTGTCGGTCACCGAGATCGACCCGATCAACGCGCTGCAGGCGCTGATGGACGGCTTCGATGTCGTCACGGTCGAGGGCTTCATCGAGCAGGCCGACATCGTGATCACCGCGACCGGCAACAAGGACATCATCACCTTCGACCACATGCGCCGCATGAAGCACCAGGCGATCCTGGGCAACATCGGCCACTTCGACAACGAGATCGACATGGCCGGACTCGAGCGGGCGGCGGACGTCACCCGCATCAACATCAAGCCGCAGGTCGACGAGTTCCGTTTCGCCGACGGGCATTCCATCCTCGTGCTGTCCGAGGGCCGGTTGCTCAACCTCGGCAACGCCACGGGCCACCCGTCGTTCGTGATGAGCAACTCGTTCGCCAACCAGGTGATCGCCCAGATCGAGCTGTGGACCAAGCCGGACGAGTACGACAACGAGGTCTACCGCCTGCCCAAGCACCTGGACGAGAAGGTCGCCCGCATCCACGTCGAGGCCCTCGGCGGCGAGCTCACCAAGCTGTCCAAGGACCAGGCCGAGTACATCGGGGTCGACGTGGAGGGCCCGTACAAGCCCGAGCACTACCGGTACTGAGCACGGTAGCGAGGATCGCAGGACACCGCCGATGGGCACGTTGATCGTCGTGGAGGGGCTCGACGGGGCCGGCAAGCGGACACTGTCCGCCGGCCTCGTCGAGGCTTGGCGCGCAGCGGGATTCGTCGTCACGACGCTCGCGTTCCCGCGCTACGGCGTGTCGGTGCACGCCGACCTCGGTGCCGAGGCCCTGCGGGGCCGGCACGGTGACACGGCCTCGAGCATCGAGGCGATGGCGTTGCTGTGGGCCCTCGATCGGCGCGACGCCGCCGACGAGTTGCGGAAGCTCCTGGCGGACAACGACATCGTGCTGCTCGACCGGTACGTCGCGTCCAACGCCGCCTACACCGCCGCGCGGCACCACGAGGACGGCTCGGGGCCGTCGGTGGAATGGGTCCGCGAGCTCGAGTTCGACCGGTTCGCGCTGCCCGTACCGGATCTGCAGCTGCTGCTGCGGGTGCCCGTGGAACTGGCTGCGCAGCGGGCCCGCAGTCGCGCCGCTGCCGACACGGCCCGCGATCGGGACGCGTACGAACGGGACTCGGGTCTGCAGGCCCGGACCGGGCAGGTGTACGACGACCTCGCGCGCCGACAGTGGATGTCGCCGTGGCGGGTTGCCGGACCCGACGCCGATCCGCGACAACTCGCCGCCGAGATCTCAAATCAGCTTCACCACGGTCGAGGAGTGACACGATAGAAGCCATGAAGCCGAGGATTCTGGTTGTCGACGACGACACCGCGCTCGCCGAGATGCTCACGATCGTCCTGCGGGGCGAGGGATTCGAGCCGTACGTGGTGGGTGACGGTTCGCAGGCGCTGAACGCGGTCCGGGAGATCCGGCCGGACCTCGTCCTGCTCGACCTCATGCTCCCGGGCATGAACGGCATCGACGTGTGCCGGGTGCTGCGGGCCGACTCGGGCGTGCCGATCGTGATGCTCACCGCCAAGTCGGACACCGTGGACGTGGTGCTCGGGCTCGAATCCGGCGCCGACGACTACATCGTCAAGCCGTTCAAGCCCAAGGAACTCGTGGCCCGGGTCCGGGCGCGGCTGCGTCGCACCGAGCAGGAACCGGCCGAGGTGCTCTCCATCGGCGACATCGCCATCGACGTTCCCGCCCACAAGGTCAGCCGTGGGGACGAACTGATCTCTCTCACGCCGCTCGAGTTCGATCTGCTGGTGGCGCTCGCGCGCAAGCCGCGGCAGGTGTTCACCCGTGAGGTGCTGCTCGAGCAGGTCTGGGGCTACCGGCACGCGGCCGACACCCGCCTGGTGAACGTTCACGTGCAGCGGTTGCGCGCGAAGGTCGAGAAGGATCCCGAGAATCCCGAGGTGGTGCTGACGGTGCGTGGCGTCGGCTACAAGGCCGGACCGCCGTGATCGGTGGGTACCGACTGCGGCGGCGGATCACGAGGAGGACCCTGCCGCTGCTGAGGTGGTCACGTGCGGTGAGCAACCGGCTCGCCCACACGTGGCGGCGATCGTTGCAGCTCCGGGTCGTGGTCTCGACCCTGTCCCTGTCGCTGATCGTGATGCTCGTCCTCGGTGTCGTGCTCACCAGTCAGATCACCGAGCGGCTGCTCGAGGTGAAGATCAACGCCGCCACCGAGGAGGTCGAGCGCTCCCGCGCACTCGTCGAGGGCCAGCTCGCCGGCGCCGACGACTCCGGTTCGCTGCAGGTACGGCTCGACGGGGCCGCCGCGGCATTGACCAACCGCGGCAGCGACGCCGGCCAGGACACCGGCGTCGCGGGCACCTTCGACCCGGTGCTGATCGTGCCGGGCGACGGACCGCGCGCGCCGACGTCGAGCGGTCCTGCCGACCAGATCCCCGAGAACCTGCGCGCCTTCGTGCAGAAGGGCCAGATCTCCTACCAGTTCGCGACCGTGTCGGATCCGGACGGCTACTCCGGTCCGGCCCTGATCGTGGGCACTCCGACGGCGTCGGACATCTCCACCCTCGAGCTGTACCTGGTGTTCCCGCTGGCGGGCGAGGAGAACACGCTGTCGCTGGTGCGGGGCACGTTGCTCGTCGGCGCCGGCGTGCTGCTCGTGCTGCTCGCCGCGATCTCGATGATCGTCGCGCGCCAGGTCGTGCTGCCGATCCGCTCGGCGTCGCGCATCGCGGTCCGGTTCGCCGACGGCCGGCTCAAGGAACGCATGCCGGTGCGCGGTGAGGACGACATGGCGCGCCTGGCCATGTCCTTCAACGAGATGGCCGAAAGCCTGTCGCGGCAGATCACGCAGCTCGAGGAGTTCGGCAACCTGCAGAAGCGGTTCACCTCGGACGTCAGTCACGAGCTGCGGACCCCGCTGACGACGGTGCGGATGGCCGCCGACCTGATCCACGACGGCAGCGACGAACTCGACCCGTCGCTGAAGCGGGCCTCGGAGCTGCTCGTCACCGAGCTCGACCGGTTCGAGAGCCTGCTGGGCGATCTGCTCGAGATCAGCCGTCACGACGCCGGCGTCGCCGAGCTCGCCGCCGAGCAGCTCGACCTGCGGATGTGCGCTCGTGCCGCGGTGTCCACCGTCCGGCACCTCGCCCGCGAGAGCGGGACCGAGCTGATCGTCGACCTGCCCGGCGAGCCCGTCACCGCCGAGGTGGATCCGCGCCGCGTCGAGCGCATCCTGCGGAACCTGCTCGCCAACGCCATCGACCACGGGGAGGGAAAGCCCATCCTGTTGCGCCTGCGCGCCGACGACAACGCCGCCGCCTTCATCGTCCGGGACCAGGGCGTCGGCCTGCGTCCGGGCGAGGAGAAACTCGTCTTCAACCGGTTCTGGCGCTCGGACCCGTCGCGGGTCCGGCGGTCCGGCGGAACCGGCCTCGGCCTGGCGATCAGCGTCGAGGACGCCAACCTCCACAACGGCAAGCTCGAGGCGTGGGGCGAGCCCGGCCAGGGGTCCTGCTTCCGGCTGACCCTCCCGCGGGAACGGGGACGCAAGGTCGGCCGCAGTCCGCTGCCGCTCGTTCCCAGCACGGTCCGTGCGGTCCAGGGCCGCCCGCTGCCGGGAGCGGCCGCGCCGGCCGAGGCGGAGCCGGCGGACGCCGGGACCGGCGACGACGCCGGTACGGCTGCGGATTCGGCGCACGTGCCGGTCCCGCCCGAGGGAGCCGCCACATGAGGGGCACGAAGACGATCATCCTCACGGCGATGCTCGGCCTGACCGTCGCCGTGTCGGGGTGTGCCAGCCTGCCGGACTCGTCGTCGCCGCAGGCGGTCGGCACCATCGCCCGTGAGCCCACCACCACCTCGGTCCCCCCTCCGGCACCGGGCCGGGAACCGGACCTGCTCCTGCGCGACTTCCTGCGCGCCAGCACCGACCCGGCGAACCGCCACCTCCCGGCCCGGCAGTTCCTCACCGCCGACATGTCGGCAGGGTGGGACGACGCCGCCAGCGCGACGATCGTGGACAAGGTCGACGTGCTGCCGGAGTCGCGCAGCGCCGAGCGCGCGACGTACGTCATCCGCGCCAACCGGGTCGGCCACCTGGAGGAGGGCGGGGTCTACCGCGCCGACGAGGGACCGTTCGAAACCAGGATCACGCTCGTGCTCACGGGCGGCGAGTGGCGCATCGACGAGATGGGACCGGGCGTCGTCATGGACCGCCCGCAGTTCCTCAACGGCTACCAGCGACGCTCGCTGTACTTCGTCGACCCGTCCGGGCGCACGGTCGTGCCCGACCCCCGCTGGATCGCCGCGACCCAGGACCAGACCGCGGCACAGCTGATCGACCTGCTCATCGAGGGTCCGAAGGCGGCCCTGGCACCGGCCGTGCGCACGGAACTCGGCTCCGGGGTGTCCGTGCGGGGGCCGATCACCAAGGCCGACGGCCGCACGACCCAGGTCGGTGTCGGTCTCGGGGGCGTCCGGATCGACTTCCTGGGGTTGAAGCCCCTGAGCAAGGAGAGCCGCGAGATGCTGGCGGCACAGGTGATCTGGACCCTCGCGAACGCCGAGATCACCGGGCCCTACGTGCTGCTCGCGGACGGTCAGCCGCTGGACGAGCGGTTCCCGAACGGCTGGACCACCGCGGACGTGGCGTCGATGAACCCGCTGGCCACCTCGAGCGCCACCATCGGTCTCCACGCCCTGCGAGGCGGCGGGCTGGTCAGTGTCGCCGAGACCGGGGTGACTCCGGTGCCCGGGACCTTCGGCACCGCGACGAACCTGCGCTCGGTCGCGCTGTCGCACGACGGCGAGCTCGCGGCGGCCGTCGCCGACACCGGGCGTCCTGCCCCCGAAGCCACCGCCGAGCTCCTGATCGGCCCGTACCGCGACGGGACGGCGGCACGTGCCCTGCAGGGCGAATCGATCACGCGGCCTACGTGGGCGCTCGACGACAACTCCGTGTGGGCCGTGGTCAACGGCACGAACGTGGTGCGCGCGGTGCGCGAGCCGGGTACCGGCCGGGTCACCGTGCTCCCCGTCGACGCCGGCTCCGTGCGGGCCGTGGGCAACGCGATCAGCGATCTGCGGCTTTCCCGCGACGGCGTGCGCGCGGCGATGATCGTGGACGGCCGCGTGTACGTCGCGGTGGTGGTGCAGAAGTCGAACGGCGAGTTCTCGCTCACGACGCCGCGGGAGATCGCCATCGGCCTCGGCAGCCCGGCGTTGTCGCTGGACTGGAGCACCCCGGACACCGTGGTGGTGGCACGGTCCGCCTCCGACGTGCCCGTCGTGCAGGTCGCGGTGGACGGCTCCCGCATGGACGCCCTGCCGAGCCGGAACCTCACCCCGCCCGTGGTCGCCGTCGAGGCGTCGACGACTTCGGAGTTCGTGGCCGACTCGCGGGCGGTGTTCCAGCTGAACAACGCCGATCCGGCCGGCGACCGGTACTGGCGGGAGGTACCCGGCCTGACCGGGCTGCAGGCGGTCCCCGTCCTGCCGGGCTGACGGTCCGGCGGGATGTCGGGGCCGGCGGCCACACTGGCGCGGTGCTGACCTCGCTGCTGGATCTGGTGCTGCCCGTCGAGTGCGGCGGTTGCGGACTTGCCGGCGTCGGCTGGTGCCGGCGCTGTGCCCGGGAACTGGCGGACGTGCCCGCACGGGTCCGGCCCCGGGTCGATCCCGGCGTGCCGGTGTGGGCGCTGGGGCCGTATCGCGGCGCCCGCCGGCGCGCGGTGATCGCGGCCAAGGAACACGGCCGGCGGGATCTGGCCGGCCCGCTCGGCCTCGCGCTGGCCACCGCCGTGTCACGGTTGCGGCGCTGGGGCGAGCTGCCCGCCGGGCCCGTCCTCGTGGTGCCCGCCCCGACGAGGGCGCGGGCGGCGCGGTCACGCGGCGGTGACCCGGTGACGCGCGCGGCGCGCGTGGCCGCCGGCCACGACCGGCGGCTCGAGGTCTGCGGCCTCCTCGGCACCGGGCGCGGCGTCCGGGATTCGGTAGGGCTGTCGGCTGCGCAGCGGCAGCGCAACCTGGCCGGCCGGGTGCGGATCCGGACGGCGGCGGGTCCGCCGCCCGGAGCGGCGGTGCTGCTCGTCGACGACGTCGTCACCACCGGCGCCACCGCGGCGGAGTCGGTGCGGGTTCTGCGGGGCGCGGGCCATCGCCCGTGCGGGGTCCTGGTGATCGCCGCCGCGTAGCGGGCCGGAGGGCCCCGCGCCGCGGGACGTGGGTCCGGGAGAAAGGGGACATCGGTCCTGCCACGAGGTGACCACGGCGTGAAATTCGGCGGAACGGTGGCACTCCCCGCCGTTCCGTACTACCGTCGCCCTCAGACCCGAAAACACAGGTAGCGGGCGCAAAACGCCCCTGACCGTCGTGTCGGGCGGAGCGCGTTTCGCGCTCGTCGATCATGCCGGCGCGCGAGCTGCGCCGGCCGTACTCGGGAGGTACGAGTGACGATCCCTTCGAAGTCCAAGGTTCCCGCTGCAGAGGCCGAAGCCGGTACTGCGGAGTCCAACGGTCCCCGCGCCGACATCGTCGTCAAGGGGCGCAACGTCGAGGTCCCGGATCACTTCCGGGTCTACGTGTCCGAGAAGCTCGCTCGGCTCGAACGTTTCGACCCGACGATCTTCCTGTTCGATGTGGAGTTGCAGCACGAGCGCAATCGCCGGCAGCTGAAGAGTTGTCAGAGAGTCGAGATCACCGCTCGGGCCAAGGGACCGGTGGTGCGCGCGGAGGCGTCCGCGGACAGTTTCTACGCCGCCTTCGAGTCCGTGACGGACAAGCTGGAGTCGCGGTTGCGTCGCACGAAGGACCGCCGCAAGGTGCACCACGGGGAGAAGACCCCCGTCTCGGTCGCCGAGGCCACCGCGCAGCTCGCCAAGGACGACTCCCTCGGCATCTCACCGGAGATCTCGCTGGAACAGCACGAGCCCGAGCCCACAGGTCCGGGCCGGATCGTGCGCACGAAGGAGCACACGGCCGAGCCGATGACCGTCGACGACGCGCTGTACGAGATGGAGCTGGTGGGGCACGACTTCTACCTGTTCCACGACAAGGAGACCGACAGTCCCTCGGTCGTCTACCGCCGGCACGCGTTCGACTACGGATTGATCCGCCTGGTGTGACGACCGCACCGCGGAGCGGCGGCGCCTCGCGCGCGACCCTGCCGAGCGGTCGCCCGTCGTCACCTCGCTGAAAGACCGCCTACCATGGAATCCGGCCGGGGTCGATACAGGCCTCGGCCGGATTTTCGTTGCCCGTGCTGTACCCGAGATTGAGGACGAACACGCCCGTGCTGTCGCTGTCGAAGCTGCTCCGAGTCGGTGAAGGTCGCATGGTCAAGCGGCTCAAGCACATCGCCGACCACGTCGATTCCCTCTCACCCGAGTTCGAGACGCTCACCGACGAGCAGTTGCGGGCCAAGACGGACGAGTTCCGCCGGCGCTACCAGGACGGCGAGACCCTCGACGAGCTGCTGCCCGAGGCGTTCGCGACGGCCCGCGAGGCGTCGTGGCGGGTGCTGGGTCAGAAGCACTACCCGGTTCAGATCATGGGCGGCGCGGCGCTGCACTTCGGCAACATCGCCGAGATGAAGACCGGTGAGGGCAAGACCCTGACCTGTGTGCTGCCCGCCTACCTCAACGCCATCGCCGACGAGGGCGTGCACGTGGTGACGGTCAACGACTACCTCGCCAAGCGCGACTCCGAGTGGATGGGCCGGGTGCACCGGTCCCTCGGGCTCGAGACCGCGGTGATCCTGTCCGGCCTCCCACCCGCCGAGCGGCGCACCGCGTACGCCGCGGACATCACCTACGGCACCAACAACGAGTTCGGCTTCGACTACCTGCGTGACAACATGACGCACTCGCTCGACGATCTCGTGCAGCGCGGCCACACCTTCGCGATCGTCGACGAGGTCGACTCGATCCTCATCGACGAGGCCCGCACGCCGCTGATCATCTCGGGCCCGGCCGACGCGTCGAGCAAGTGGTACGCCGAGTTCGCGCGGATCGCGCCGCTGCTGAAGAAGGACGTCCACTACGAGGTGGACATCAAGAAGCGCACCATCGGCGTGCACGAGGCGGGCGTGGAGCTCGTCGAGGACCAGCTCGGCATCGACAACCTGTACGAGGCGGCGAACTCGCCGCTGGTGAGCTACCTCAACAACGCCATCAAGGCCAAGGAGCTGTACCAGCGCGACAAGGACTACATCGTCCGCAACGGTGAGGTGATCATCGTCGACGAGTTCACCGGCCGCATCCTCGTCGGACGACGCTACAACGAGGGCATGCACCAGGCCATCGAGGCCAAGGAAGGCGTCGAGATCAAGGCGGAGAACCAGACGCTCGCCACGATCACGCTGCAGAACTACTTCCGCCTCTACGACAAGCTCTCCGGCATGACGGGCACCGCCGAGACCGAGGCCGCGGAACTGCACCAGATCTACGAGCTCGGCGTGATCCCGATCCCGACGAACAAGCCGATGGTCCGCGCGGACCAGGGCGACCTGATCTACAAGACGGAGGAGGCGAAGTTCGCGGCCGTCGTCGACGACGTCGCCGAGCGCCACGCCAAGGGCCAGCCGGTCCTGATCGGCACCACCAGCGTCGAACGCTCCGAATACCTGTCCACGCAGTTCACCAAGCGCGGCATCCCGCACAACGTGCTCAACGCCAAGTTCCACGAGCAGGAGGCGACGATCATCGCCGAGGCCGGCCGGTCCGGCGCGGTGACCGTCGCCACCAACATGGCCGGTCGCGGTACCGACATCGTGCTCGGGGGCAACCCGGACATCCTGGCCGACGTGGAGCTGCGCAAGCGGGGTCTCGACCCGGTCCACACGCCCGAGGAGTACGAGGCGGCCTGGGACGAGGTGATCGAGCGGATCAACGCCGAGGTCAAGGCCGACGCCGACAAGGTCCGGGCGGCGGGCGGCCTGTACGTCCTCGGCACCGAGCGGCACGAGTCCCGCCGTATCGACAACCAGCTGCGCGGCCGTTCCGGCCGGCAGGGCGATCCGGGTGAGTCGCGCTTCTACCTCTCGCTCGGCGACGAGCTGATGCGCCGCTTCAACGGCGCGGCGCTCGAGTCGATCATGACCCGCCTGAACCTGCCCGACGACGTGCCGATCGAGGCGAAGATGGTCTCGAAGGCCATCAAGAGCGCGCAGACACAGGTCGAGCAGCAGAACTTCGAGATCCGCAAGAACGTCCTGAAGTACGACGAGGTGATGAACCAGCAGCGCACCGTCATCTACGACGAGCGCCGCCGCATCCTCCGCGGGGAGGACCTCGAGGGCCAGGTCGAGCACATGATCGCGGACGTCGTCACCGCGTACGTCGACGGCGCCACCGCCGAGGGCTACGTCGAGGACTGGGACCTCGAGCAGCTGTGGACGGCGCTGAAGACCCTCTACCCGGTGGGCATCGACCACAAGGAACTCACCGTCTCCACGAACGGCGAGCCCGCGGACCTCAGCCGCGAGGAGCTGCGCGAGGCCCTGCTGGAGGACGCGCGCGCCGCGTACGCCCGCCGCGAGGCGGAGATCGACGCCGTCGCCGGCGAGGGCGGCATGCGCGAGCTCGAGCGCCGTGTCCTGCTGTCGGTGCTCGACCGCAAGTGGCGCGAGCACCTCTACGAGATGGACTACCTCAAGGAGGGCATCGGCCTGCGGGCGATGGCGCAGCGCGACCCGCTCGTCGAGTACCAGCGCGAGGGCTACGACATGTTCATCGGCATGCTCGAGGGCCTGAAGGAGGAGTCCGTCGGATTCCTGTTCAACCTGCAGGTCGAGGCGGCGCAGCCGCAGCCGGCCCCGGGCGTCAGCGTCACCGCCGCGTCCGCGGCCGTCGCGGCGCAAGCCGCCCCCACCCTGGCGAAGCCCGCTCCCGCCCCGGCACCTCCTGCTCCCGCGCCCGCTCCGGCCACGCTGCGCGCGAAGGGGCTCGACGAGGACGAGGAGCGCAACCTCACCTACACCGGGCCGGCCGAGGACGGCAGTGCCCAGGTGCGGCGCAGCCCCGCGACATCGTCGCCGGCCGCGTCCGCACCCGGGACGACGGGCACCCGCCGGCAGCGCCGGGAGGCGGCACGCAAGCAGACCAAGGCGCAGCGCCGCCGCTGACGACCGGGTCCGGGCCGGAGCGCCGGCCCAGCCGCGTCGTTCGGTCAGCCCAGCCACACGGTGGTGATCAGCCAGCCGTGCGGCGTCCGGCGTGTCGTGGGATGGCGCGAGACCCGGCCGGCCAGCGCGAACACGCGGTGGCCGCGGCCGTAGGAGCCGAACAACTCGGCGGTGTCGGCGTCGACCGCGCGCAGCCGGGTCCGCAGGAGCACCGCGGTCCCCGTGTCGCCCGACTTCGCCACGGCGGCGACGGTCGCGTGCAGCGACGAATGCAGCACCGCGGCGAGCTGGGTCTCCGGGCGGCGCCGGTCGGCCACCTCGAGGATCAACCGGGCCGCGAGGTCGGCGAACCGTCGCGCCGCCGGATCCACCTCCGGCAGCGGCCGGCCGGCCGGCGCCGAGGCGCGCACCGAGCGGCCGTCGTGCGGGGTGAGGCGGCGCCGCGTGTGCCGGCGATGCGGTCCGGCCGGGCAACAGCGCTGCACCGGCGGCTCGAACGGAACGATGCGCCGGACGTAGTGGGCGTCGTGTGGAGATGTCATCGGTTCTCCCGGATCCAGGGGGCGACGTCGGCGCGGAACGGCCGACGCCCGGTGTGCGGACCCCGGGAGAGGACGGAGTCGCCGGTCATGGTGCCACATCCGCGCCGAGGAGGCGCGAGCATGGCGGGCCCGGTGTCGCCGCGTCGTTCGGGCTGTTGCATCGCCGAACCGGTGCTCGCGAACTAGGGTGAGGCGATGCGTGGACTGGTGCTCGATTTCGGTGGGGTGCTCGCGGGCCCCGGCACGGACGCGGCCGCGCTCGGTGGGGTGCTCGCCGAGGTGCGCCGGCGCGGCGTGCGCACCGCGATTCTCAGCAACGATCCGGGTGGTCCCGCGGCCGGTCCGCTGCGCGATCTCGGGCGCGGCCGGCTGGTGGACGAGGTGGTGCTGTCCGGCGACGTGGGCACCGCCAAACCGGACCCGCGCAGCTACCTGCTGGTGGCCCGGCGTCTCGGGCTCGAACCGTCGGCGTGCGTGTTCGTCGACGACCTGCGGGTGAACGTGGACGGTGCGGTCGCGGCGGGGATGGTCGGCGTGCATCATGCCGATGCCGCCGAGGTGGTGGCGGAATTGACGGTGCTGTTCGGCCTCGGCGAGTCGTCGCGGGCCGGGGCGGCGCCGCGGGACGAGGGGGATGTCGGGCGATGACCAACCGGATGTCGGCTCAGGACGCGTCGTTCTACTTTCTGGAGACGAGTAATACGCCGATGCACATCGGCTCGCTCGCCATCCTGGAGCAGCCGCGCGGTGGGCTCGACTACGAGGACGTGCTGCGGCTGGTGGAGCGACGTCTCGCGGCGGTGCCGCGGTACCGGCAGAAGGCCCGCGAGGTCGCGCTCGGCCTGGCGCGGCCCGTGTGGGTCGACGACCGCGACTTCGACATCACCTACCACGTGCGGCGCTCGGCATTGCCGCGGCCCGGCTCCGAAGCGCAGCTGCACGACCTGTTGGCCCGGCTGATCTCCCGTCCTCTCGACCGTTCGCGCCCGCTGTGGGAGATGTATCTCGTCGAGGGCCTGGCCGGCGACCGGTGCGCCCTGTTCACCAAGACCCACTCGGCCCTGGTGGACGGCGAGCAGGCGCTCGAGATCGGCCAGGTGCTCTTCGAACCCACCGAGACTCCCCGGGTGGATCCGGAGGAGCTGTGGATGCCGGAGCCGGAGCCGAGCGACTCGGCGCTGGTGTTCGGCGCGCTCGCGGAGCTGGTGGCCCGCCCCGGCGAGGCCGTGTCGGGGTTGCGGGCGGCCGTCGGCGATCTGGCCGCCACCGCCGGCGAGGCGCTGGATGTGGTGGGCCGGTTGGCGCGCACCGCCGCCCAGTCCGCGCCCGGCAGCCCGCTGAATGCCTCGATCTCCCGCAACCGCCGGTTCGCGGTGGTCAAGGCCGATCTCGAGCTGTACCGGAAGATCCGGGCCCGCTACGGCTGCACCATCAACGACGTCGTGCTGGCGGTGATCGCGGGGGCGCTGCGGTACTGGCTGCTCTCACGCGGGGAGCCGCTGACGGAGGCGACGGTGGTGCGGGCGATGGTGCCGATGTCGGTGTACACGCAGGACCCGGATGCGCCCGACGAGGGTGGGGACGTGTCCGCGGCGGGACCGCGCGGGGAGGTCTCGACCTTCCTGGTGGACCTTCCGGTGGGTGAACCGAACGCGGTCGTCCGCCTGTCCCACATCTCGCACGCGGGGGAGGCCTACTCTCGGCAGGGCCGGCGGGTGCCGGCGCGGTCGATGATGCGGCTGTCCGGGTTCGCGCCCGCGACCATGCACGCGGTCGGGGCGCGTGTCGCGAGTGGTTTCTCCCAGCGCATGTTCAACCTGATGATCACGAACGCACCGGGTCCGCAGCATCCCCTCTACCTCGCCGGGGCACGGGTGCTCGAGATGTACCCGATCTCGCCCCTGCTGAAGAACCAGGCGCTGAGCGTCGCGTTGACGTCGTACGACGGCAACGTCTACTACGGTCTGAATGCGGACCGCGACGCCATGCCCGATGTGGAGGTGCTGACGTCGCTGCTGCACGAGTCGCTCGAGGAGTTGTTGGATGCCAGTAGGTGAGTTGTGACACGGGTGTACGTGCCGGCCACGATCGAGACGTTGAAGCGGTTGGTCGCCGACGGCGAGTTCGAGGCGGTGAGCCGCACCGCGTTCGCGGTCACCCCTGCGTTGCGCGAGGCGTACACCTCCGGCGACGACGAGGAGCTCGCCGAGGTCGCGATGGCCGAGGCGGCCCGCGCCTCGTTGCGGTTGCTCGCCGGCCGGGCCGACGACGACCCGGCTCCCGAGTTCGGCCTGCGCCGGGTGGTGGTGGCCGCGGATGTCGACGGGGTGACCCTGCGTCCGGATCTCGACGATGCGGTGGTCCGGCTGCCCGGACCGGTGCCTCTGTCCGCGGTCGCGTCGGTGCACGTGGACCTCGCCGCCGCGGAGCCGGACATCGCCCGTGCCCTGCCGGTCGTGGACGCGGCCGACCTCGGCGACGAGGAGGCGGAGTTCGTGCTGGGCGACGCCGAGGACCACGAACTCGCCTGGTACGCCACCCAGGAACTGCAGTTCCTCCTCGAGCTGCTCTGAGCCGCTCCCGGCCACGAGTGTGACGGCTGTCTCGCTGCAACCTACGCCTCCGTAGGGAGCTGGTAACCTACGGAGGCGTAGCCCCTGGACGAGGAGAAGTGATCGGATGGGTCTGAAGGACTGGATCGAGCGGCCGGCGGCGCATGTCGCGACGAAGGACCGATCCGTGTCGAATCTTCTGCGCGGCGCGGCCGCGCGGTTGACGACGCCGCTCCTGCCCGACGACTACCTGCACCTCGCGAACCCGCTGTGGTCGGCGCGCGAGCTGCGCGGCCGCATCGTCGAGGTCCGCCGCGAGACCGCCGACTCCGCGACTCTCGTCATCAAGCCCGGCTGGGGCTTCGACTTCGGGTACGCGCCGGGCCAGTACATCGGCATCGGGCTGCACGTCGACGGCCGCTGGCACTGGCGTTCGTACTCGCTGACCTCGTCGCCCACCTGGGACCGCAAGCTCATCTCGATCACCGTCAAGGCCATGGCCGACGGTTTCCTCTCGAGTCACCTCGTGAGCGGCGTGCCCGCGGGCACGATCGTGCGGCTCGCCGCGCCCAAGGGCGAGTTCGTCCTGTCCGACCCCCCGCCGGCGAAGATCCTCTTCCTCACCGCGGGCAGCGGCATCACCCCGATCATGTCGATGCTGCGCACCCTCGACCGCCGGTCGATGCAGGCGCATGCCGAGCTGCCCGACGTCGTGCACGTGCACTCGGCGCCCACCGCCCCCGAGGTGATGTTCGCCGACGAGATCGCCCGCTTCGGCGTGGACCACGAGCAGTACCGCCCGTACGTGCGGCTGACGCGGGAGCAGGGCAAGTTCGCCCTCGCCGAGCTGGACACGGTGTGCCCGGACTGGCGGGAGCGCCAGGTGTGGGCGTGTGGCCCGCAGGCGATGCTCGACGACATGGAGCGGTTCTGGGATGCCGCGGGCCTGCCGGAGCGGCTCCATCTGGAACGCTTCGCCGTCACCCGGGCGGACACCTCCGGCGCCGGCGGCACGGTGACCTTCGCCAAGTCGGGCAAGACCGTCACCGTCGACGGTGCGACGACCCTGCTCGAGGCGGGTGAGAGTGCCGGCGCACTGATGCCGTTCGGCTGCCGGATGGGAATCTGTCAGACTTGTGTGGTGCCCCTGGAGAAGGGACACGTCGTCGATCTTCGGTCCGGCAAGGAACACGCCGAGGGGGAGCGGGTACAGACCTGCATCTCTGCGGCTGCCGGAGACTGCACGCTCGGCGCCTGACGCACTACCGACCCGGACCAGGGGGAAGGACCCCGGTGGCAATCACCGACATCACCGAGTTCGCACACCTCACCGACGCGGACATCGAGGAACTCGGCCGCGAGTTCGACGCGATCCGTCGCGACATCGAGGACACCCGGGGGCTGCGCGACGCCCGCTACATCCGCAACACGATCCGGCTGCAACGCGTGCTCGAGATCGGCGGCCGGGCGGCGCTTTTCGGCAGCCGCCGGCGTCCGCTGTGGCTGCTCGGCACGGGCCTGCTCTCCCTGTCGAAGATCATCGAGAACATGGAGCTCGGGCACAACGTGATGCACGGGCAGTGGGACTGGATGAACGACCCGGAGATCCACTCGACGTCGTGGGAATGGGACCAGACGGGTCCTTCGCAGCACTGGAAGCGCGCCCACAACTACGCGCACCACACCTATACGAACATCGTCGGCATGGACGACGACGTGGGATTCGGCATCCTGCGGATGACGCGCGACGAGAAGTGGCGGCCGATCAACCTGCTGCAGCCCGTGGCCAACCTGATCCTGGCGGCCACCTTCGAGTGGGGCATCGCGCTGCACGACCTCGGCGCCGAGAAGAAGGCGTGCGGCGTGCCGCCCGGGCAGCGGAACTCCCAGCCCACCAAGGACTTTGCCCGGAAGATCGCGCGGCAGCTGGGCAAGGACCTGGTGCTGTTCCCGGCAATGACGGGCCGGGCGTGGCGCAGCACGATCACCGCGAACCTCACGGCCAACCTGGTGCGGAACCTGTGGGCGTACGTGGTGATCTTCTGCGGCCACTTCCCCGACGGCGCCGAGAAGTTCACCGTGGCGCAGTACGAGAACGAGACGCAGGGGCAGTGGTACCTGCGGCAGCTGCTCGGTAGCGCCAACATCGATGCCGGTCCGGTGATGGCCTTCATGACCGGCAACCTGAGCTACCAGATCGAGCACCACCTGTTCCCGGACCTGCCCAGCAACCGCTACCCGGAGATCGCGGAGCGGGTGCGCACGCTGTGTGCGAAGTACGACCTGCCGTACACGAGCGGTCCGCTCGGCAAGCAGTACCTGCTGGCGCTGCGCACGATCCACAAGCTGGCATTGCCGGACGCGTGGTTGCGGGCGACGTCGGACGACGCCCCGGAGACCTCCTCCGAGCGCAAGTTCCGGCGCCCCGATCTGCCGCGGGTGCGGTCGGTGGGGGAGCGTCGCGAGGGGCTGGCGACCGCGCTGCAGACATTGCGCGCCGCCAAGCGCGCCGCCCGGCGGAAGTGATCTGCCGCACAAGCTACATCTCCGTAACCTACGGACTCGTAACCTACGGTACGGTAGGCGCATGGCCATTTCGGACATCAAGGAGTACGCGCACCTCACGGAGGCGGACGTCGAGGCCCTCGGTCGAGAGCTCGACGCCATCCGGCGAGACATCGAGGACTCCCGCGGCGAACGCGACGCCCGCTACATCCGCAACACGATCCGGCTGCAGCGCGGCCTGGAACTCGGCGGGCGCGCGGTGCTGTTGGGCAGCCGCCGGCGTCCGCTGTGGCTGCTCGGTGCGGGCCTGCTCGGCGTCTCGAAGATCATCGAGAACATGGAGCTCGGGCACAATGTGATGCACGGGCAGTGGGACTGGATGAACGATCCCGAGGTCCACTCCGCCAGCTGGGAGTGGGACAACGCCGACCCGTCCGCGCACTGGAAGCAGACCCACAACTACCTGCACCACAAGTACACCAACATCCTCGGCATGGACGACGACGTGGGATACGGCCTGCTGCGGGTCACGCGGGACCAGCGCTGGCAGCCGTTCAACTACGGCAACATCGTCTACAACGCGCTGCTCGCCCTGCTGTTCCAGTACGGCGTCGCGGTCCAGCATCTCGAGCTCGGCAAGGTGGCCAAGGGCCGCGACGACCGCGCCGAGACCAAGCGCAAGCTGCGCGAGGTCGGGGACAAGATCGGTCGCCAGATCGTCAAGGACTACGTGGTCTACCCGGCGCTGACGGGCAAGGCCTGGAAGTCCACGCTGACCGCGAACATGACGGCGAACGTCATCCGGAACCTGTGGACCAACGCGGTCATCTTCTGCGGGCACTTCCCCGACGGCGCCGAGAAGTTCACCAAGGCCGACGTCGACAACGAGTCGCAGGCGCAGTGGTACCTGCGGCAGATGCTCGGCAGCGCCAACATCTCCGGCGGCCCCGTCATGGACTTCATGACCGGCAACCTGAGCTACCAGATCGAGCACCACCTGTTCCCGGACCTGCCGTCCAACCGGTATGCCGAGATCGCGGTGAAGGTCCGGCAGCTGTGCGACAAGTACGACCTGCCGTACACCACCGGCCCGCTCGCGGTGCAGTACTTCAAGTCGTGGCGCACCATCGCCAAGCTGTCGCTGCCGAACAAGTACCTCGCCGACACCCCGGACGCCGCACCCGAAACCGCGTCCGAACGCGGCTTCGGCGGCACCGCCGTCGTCGATCCCGCGACCGGCCGGCGACGCGGACTGGCGACCGCGATCCGCGAGAACCGCCGGGTCCGCGGCGTGCGCCGCCTCCTGGGCATGCGCTGATCCCGAGCCCGCATCGAGCGCCCGGCGTCCCCGTGACGCCGGGCGCTCGGCGTCACGGGCCGTACCACCGGCTCTCGGTCACCAGGTCTCGTTCGCGGCGATCGCAGTCAACAGAGCCCGCACCGCCATCGCGCGGCGCCGGGACTTGCCCTCGAGTTCGTCGAGCGCGCACTCGGGATCCGCAGGCGGGCCGAGGTGGGTGCAGCCGCGGGGGCAGGCCTCCACCGCCTCGGCGAGATCCGAGAAGGCGGCGATCACGTTGTCGGCGCCGATGTGCGCGAGTCCGAACGACCTGATACCGGGTGTATCGATCACCCAACCACCGCCCGGCAGCGGCAACGCCACCGACTGCGTGGAGGTATGCCGGCCCTTCCCGACGCCCGAGACCGCCCCGATGGCCCGGTCGGCATCCGGGACGAGTCTGTTGACCAGGGTCGACTTCCCGACGCCGGAGTGGCCGATCAGGGCCGTCACCTTGCCGGTGAGCATCTCCCGGAGTTCCGTCAGGTCGCGATCCTGTCCGGCCAGCATCACACGGACGTCCAGGTCGGCGAACTGCGCGGTGAACTCGGCCGGATCGGCGAGATCGCTCTTGGTCAGGCACAGCACCGGGTCGAGACCGCCCGCGTACGCGGCGACCATGGACCGCTCGACCAGCCCGGTCCGCGGCGGCGGATCGGCCAGCGCGACGACGATCAGCAGTTGCTCCGCGTTGGCCACGACGATCCGCTCGAACGGGTCCGTGTCGTCGGCGGTGCGGCGCAGCACCGTGGTGCGCTCCTGTACCCGCACGATCCGCGCCAGGGTGTCGGGCCGCCCCGACAGGTCCCCGACCACGGCAACCCGGTCGCCGACCACGACGGGGGTGCGGCCGAGCTCACGGGCCCGCATCGCCACCACCGGCCGTGCCGGATCGCCGCCCAGCACGCAGCCCCACCGACCGCGGTCGACCGAGACCACCATCGCCTCGGCGGCGTCGAGATGAGCCGGCCGGTCCTTCGTGCGCGGACGCGAGCCCTTGCCCGGACGGATCCGGACATCGGACTCGTCGTAGGTCCGCCGGCTCAGGAGCGCGCTCCCGTCAGCATCCCGGCCCACAGCTCGGGGAAGTTCGGCAGGGTCTTGGCGGTCGTGCCGATGTCCTCGACCTCGACGCCGTCGACCACGAGGCCCACGATCGCGCCCGCCGTGGCCATCCGGTGATCCGCGTACGAATGCCAGCGCCCGCCGTGCAGTGGCGCGGGCACGATGTACAGGCCATCGGCGGTCTCGGTCGCGGCGCCGCCGAGCTTGCCGAGCTCCGTGGCCAGGGCGGCCAGGCGGTCCGTCTCGTGCCCGCGCAGGTGCGCGATGCCCCGTAGCGTGGACGGGGTCGTCGCCAGCGCCGCGAGTGCTGCGACGGTCGGGGCGAGCTCACCCACGTCGTGCAGGTCGATGTCGAGGCCGCGCAGGCGCTCCGGACCGCGCACGGTGAGCGTGCCGCCGGACAGGGCGACGTCGGCGCCCATCTGCTGGAGGATGCCGCGGATCGCGTCGCCGGCCTGGGTGGTGCGCTGCGGCCATCGCGGCACCGACACCGTGCCGCCCGTGACGGCCGCGGCCGCCAGGAACGGGGTCGCGTTGGACAGATCCGGCTCGACCACGCGGTCCACCGCGCGGATCGGGCCCGGCGCGACCCGCCAGGTGTCGGGCACGGTGGTGTCCACCGTCACCCCGGACTCGCGCAGCATTTCGACGGTCATGTCGATGTGCGGCATGGACGGCACGGCCGCCCCGGCGTGCCGGACCGTGACGCCCTCGTCGAACGCCGCGGCGGACAGCAGCAGTCCCGAGACGAACTGCGACGAGCCGGACGCGTCGATGGTGACGATGCCGCCGCGCAGGCAGCCGCGCCCGTGCACGGTGAAGGGCAGGGTGTCGCCGTCGACGTCGGCGCCGAGCGAGCGCAGGGCCTCCAGTACCGTGCCCATCGGCCGCGTGCGTGCCTGCTCGTCGCCGTCGAAGAAGACGTCTCCGTCGGCCAGTGCCGCGACGGGCGGCACGAATCGCATCACCGTGCCGGCCAGGCCGCAGTCCACCCGGGCGCCGTGCAGCCGGGCGGGGGTGACGTGCAGCGTGGTGCCGTCGTCGCGTTCGTCGATCGTCGCGCCGAGTCCGCGCAGGGCGCCGATCATCAGGTCGGTGTCGCGGCTGCGCAGCGCGCCGGTCACGGTCGACGGGCCGTCCGCGAGCGCGGCGAGGATCAGGGCGCGGTTGGTGATCGACTTGGACCCGGGCAGCGTGACGGAACTGTCGACGGGTGACTCGGCTCGGGGCGCACTCCACGGATTCACCCGTCCATCTTCGCCCATCCGCGCGCGGCGGCCACACCTGCCACACTTCGAAGTCATGTGCGGCAGGTATGCGGTGACGGCGGATCCGGCGACTCTCGCGACGGAACTCGACGCGATCGACGAGACCGGCGCGGTGGATCTCCCGCCGAACTACAACGTCGCGCCCACCACCGCGGTTCTCACCGTGGTGGCGCGACGCGAGCACACCGACGACCGGCCGACGCGGCGGCTCCGGCGGATGCGCTGGGGGCTCGTCCCGTCGTTCGCCACCGAGATCGGCGGGAGCGCACCCCTTTTCAACGCCCGCTCCGAATCGGCCGCGCTCGAGCCCGCTTTCGCGCGGTCGGTGCGGCACCGGCGGTGCCTGGTGCCGATGGACGGCTGGTACGAGTGGCAGCACGACCCGTCGGCCGACGGCAGGGCCGGCAGGGTCCCGTACTACATGTCCCCGCGGGACGGCTCGCGCCTCTGCATGGCCGGGCCGTGGTCGCAGTGGTCCGATCCGAAGTCGCCACCCGGGCCGGCCGCCACCGTGTACAGCTGCGCGATCCTTACGGCGGACTCGGTCGCGCAGCTGTCCCGACGTCCACGAGCGGATGCCGCTCATCCTGCCGCGCGAACGGTGGGACGCCTGGCTCGACCCGGACAGCCTCGGCCATCCCGACCTGCTCCGCCCGAGCCGCGAGGCGGTGTCCTCGATCACGATCCGGCGTGTGTCGGCCGAGGTCGGCAGCGTCCGCAACAACGGTCCCGGCCTGCTCGGCCCGGCCCCGCCCGCCGCCGAGCAGCTCACCCTGCTCTGACGCCCGGTGCCGAATCAGGCCCCGGTGGTGATCGGCGCGACCACGGCGCCCGCGAGCCGCACCAGGTCCGCCGGCGCGAGTTCGATCTCGAGGCCGCGGCGTCCCGCGCTGCACAGGACCCGATCCCACTGTTGCGCGGAGGCGTCGACGGCGGTGCGCAGCCGGCTGCGCTGGCCCAGCGGTGAGATCCCCCCGAGGACGTAGCCGGTGGCGCGCTCGGCGTCGCTGCGCTCGGCCATGACCGCCCTACCGCCACCGAGGGCGGCCGCCGCCGCCTTGAGCGAGAGGGTCGCCGGGACCGGGATCACGGCCACCGCGAGCTTGCCGTCGGAGAGCTTGATCACCAGGGTCTTGAAGATCTGCGCGGGGGTCACCCCGAGCCGCTGCCCGAGCATCTCGACGGCCTCGGAGCCGAAGGAGCCGGCCCGCGGGTCGTGCAGGTACTCGTGGACGCGGTGGGTGACGTTCTCGCGCAGCAGCAGCTTCGTCGCGGGAGTGGAGGTCGAGGCCATGCGCGCCAATGTAGGGAACAAGGGCCGGACCTGTCGTGTTGATTCCGGGTGGCCGCCCCGATCGGCGTGGCCGGTGACCGAGAGCGAGGGAGTACCGCGTGCCTGTGCTGTGCCCGCCCCGACCGGTAGCCTTCACGGATACGGCAAGTGAAGGGATCGGTGTGGTCGAGGAGTCTGGTGCGGAACTGGCCGAACGGTTCGAGCGGGATGCACTGCCCCTGCTCGATCAGCTCTACGGCGCGGCCCTGCGGATGACCCGCAACCCCGCGGACGCGGAGGATCTGGTTCAGGAGACGTATATCAAGGCGTTCTCCGCCTTCTCCTCGTTCAAGGAGGGCACCAACCTCAAGGCGTGGTTGTACCGCATCCTGACGAACACCTACATCAACTCCTACCGCAAGAAGCAGCGCCAGCCCGCGCAGTACCCGACGGAGGAGATCACCGACTGGCAGCTCGCGGCGACCGCCGAGCACAGCTCCACCGGTCTGCGGTCGGCCGAGGTCGAGGCGCTCGACGCGCTTCCCGACGACGACGTCAAAGCTGCGCTGCAGGAGCTGCCCGAGGAGTTCCGGATGGCGGTGTACTACGCCGACGTCGAGGGCTTCCCGTACAAGGAGATCGCGGAGATCATGGGCACCCCCATCGGCACGGTGATGTCGCGGCTGCACCGCGGCCGCAAGCAGTTGCGCGGCCTGCTGGCCGATGTCGCGCGGGAGCGGGGATTCAACCGGAGCGGAGCCGTCGACGCGGCCGTCGGAGACGGTGCGGACAAGAAGGAGGTCTCGAGGTGAGCGAGTCGGCCGACTTCGATCAGCTCGACTGTTCCGCGGTGATCGCGGACGTCTACCTGCTGCTCGACAGCGAGTGCGACGATCGGTCGCGTGAGCGCCTGCAGCGGCATCTCGACGACTGCGGGTCCTGCCTCGAGGCGTACGGGCTCGAGTCCCAGCTCAAGTCCCTGCTGAGCCGCAAATGCGGCGGCGAGCACGCTCCGGAGGGCCTCCGGGAGCGGCTGCTGATAGAGATCCGGCGGACCGTCGTCGTGACGACGACCCGCACCGACGTCCGGGATTGAGCCACGAATGCGTGAGGGGGCCGGAAGCAGCTGCTTCCGGCCCCCTCACGCGTGTGCGCGCGCCTCAGGCGTTGGGACGCTTGCCGTGGTTGGCGGCGTTGCCCTTGCGGCTGCGCTTCTTGCGGCCTCGCTTACCCATGGTCCGATCTCCTTTCTGGTTCATTACAGTGTTTCACGTGTGGTCCGGTGGCCCTGAAAGCAGGGCCACCGTCTTCTTCGTGGAATGAGGTGCCCGATGGCCGAGGACGTGCGCGCCGAGATGGTCTCCACCGTGTTCGAGGTGGTCGTGCAGGAGGGGGACGTCGTCGCCGAAGGCGACACGCTGGTGATCCTGGAGTCCATGAAGATGGAGATCCCGGTGCTCGCCGAGACGTCGGGCACCGTGACATCGCTGGACGTGGTCGTCGGCGACGTCGTCCAGCAGGGCGATCTCATCGCGGTCATCTCCTGAGTCCGCACGTGCCCCCCGTGTCCACCCTCAGTGCCCTTCTCGCCGAGCACACCGACCTGCCGGGCGGTGCGGTCGATCACCTGCAGCGGGTCGTCGGCGAATGGCAGTTGCTCGCGGACCTGTCCTTCGCGGACGTCCTGTTGTGGGTGAGCGCGGAGCCCGGTGGGGTGGTGTGCGTGGCGCAGTGCCGGCCGACCACCGCCTCGACCGTGCTGCCCGAGGACATGGTGGGGTCGGTGGTCTCCGAACGGGAGCACCCGCACGTGCTGCGGGCCCTCGAGACCGGAGTGGTCGTCTCCGCGGACTCGCGGCCCAGCCACGTCGCGCCACTGCGCCGTCAGGCCGTGCCGGTCCGCTGGGACGGGCAGGTCATCGCGGTCCTGAGCCGCGACGCGGCGACCGTGGCGCGGCGCACCAAGAGCGCCCTCGAGACCGCCTACCTCGAATGCGCCGACGCCTTGTTCACGATGATCTGCGAAGGCACCTTCCCGAATCCGGAATCCCGATCCGACACCAAGTCCAGTCCGCGCGCCGGGGACGGCTTCATCCGCCTCGACCGGTCCGGCCGGGTGGTGTACGCGAGCCCGAACGCCCTGTCCGCCTATCATCGGATGGGCCTGAACTCCGACCTGCTCGGCCAGAACCTGATCGAGACGACGCGCGCGCTGGTGACCGATCCGTTCGAGAGCGAGGACGTCGAGACTTATCTGCGCGGAGCGGTGCACGGCAAGCTGGGACGGCCCATGGAGATCGAGGCCCGCGGCGCCACCGTGCTGCTGCGCGCGCTGGTGCTCGCGCCCGGCGGTCGGCTCGAGGGCGCTGCGGTGGTCATCCGCGACGTCACCGAGGTCAAGCGGCGCGACCGGGCGTTGCTGAGCAAGGACGCCACGATCCGCGAGATCCACCACCGGGTGAAGAACAACCTGCAGACGGTCGCGGCACTGCTGCGGCTGCAGGCGCGGCGCACCGGCAATACCGAGGCCCGGCAGGCCCTCGCCGAGGCGGTACGCCGGGTGACGTCGATCGCGCTCGTGCACGAGGCGCTCTCGATGTCGGTGGACGAGGAGGTCGATCTCGACGACGTCGTCGACCGGCTGATCCCCATCGTCGTCGACGTCGCGGCCGTGGGCAGCCAGGTCCGGGTGCGCCGGGAGGGCAGCCTCGGGGTCTTCCCCGCCGAGCGGGCGACACCGCTGGTGATGGTGCTCACCGAACTCGTGCAGAACTCCGTGGAACACGCCTTCGACCCGGGTGCCTCCGGCACCGTGACGCTGCGCGCCGAGCGGTCGGCCCGCTGGCTCGACGTGGTGGTCCACGACGAGGGCAAGGGACTGCCGGAGGGGTTCGACCTCGGCAGCTCGGACCGCCTGGGCCTGCAGATCGTGCGCACGCTCGTCGCCGCGGAACTCGGCGGGACGTTGCGGCTCGAACGGGCTGCGCCGACCGGCACCGACGCGCGGCTGCGGGTTCCGCTGGGCCGGGTGACGCTCGGCTGAGTAGCCGTGTCCCGGTGTCGCCGTGTCCCGGCCGGGACGGTGTTGCCGTGTCCCGGCTGGGACGGGAGAGCGGCCTCCGGACGCGGGAAGGCCCGGCACCGAAACGGTGCCGGGCCTTCCCGGAACTCTGTGGCGTAGGTCGCGTCAGACCGCGGTGCGCGCCCGGGTACGGGCGTTGCGGCGCTTGAGGGCGCGACGCTCGTCCTCGCTCATGCCGCCCCAGACGCCCGCGTCCTGGCCGGACTCGAGGGCCCACGAGAGGCACTCGGCGGTGACGGGGCAGCGGTTGCACACGAGCTTGGCGTCGGCGATCTGCGCGAGGGCCGGACCGCTGTTGCCGACGGGGAAGAACAGCTCGGGATCCTCGTCGCGGCAGATGGCCTTGTGGCGCCAGTCCATGCTTCTACTCTCCTTCGATAGTGCTCGTCGCACCGGCTGATCGTGGTGGCAAGTTCATGTGTGCGTCGGCAAGTGTTTCCGCGCGGTTACTTGTGAATGCTTTCACGAACCAGCGTGAAGTCAATAGAAAACGTCACGACCGTGGGGAAGCTCACGCCGACGGTGGCCCGGGTATTGGGTTCGAACTTCCTTTGTACACCTCGGGAAACGAAAATGTAACCCGGATCACGTATCGGCGTCAGTGCGCCTCGGGCACGGGGCCACGACGTCGAGCACGGCGGGCACCGACACGAACTCCACTTCGGTGCGAAGGCCCAGGTAGTCGCCGTCCACCTGCAGGCCGATGGGCCGGGACGACACCGCCTGCACCCGCGTGACGTCGTCGACGCGCACCAGGCGACGGGAGTTGGGATCGCCGCGCCGCGCGAGCAGCTGGCGGACTACCCGCAGGCTCGCGAACACCGCCGTCGTCGTCATCGCGAAGACTCCGAGCCCGGTCTCGAACGAGGTGCCCGGGTTGGTGTGCACCGGGCGCTTGTCGAGGTAGGTCCACGGGCTCGAATTGGAGACGAACGCGTAGTACACGCCCGGGATCGGCGGCCGGCCGGGCAGCGTCAACGTCAGCGCGGGTTCGGCGCCCTTCGACTTGAAGAACTGTGTGATCGAATGCGCCACGTAGCGCGCGGTGGTGACCTTCCGCCCGCCCAGCCGGCTCAGGTCTATGGCCTCGCACACCTGCGCGTCGAGCCCGAGCCCCGCATTGAAGACGAACCACCGGCCGTCGCAGTGGCCGAGGCCGATCCGGCGGGTGGTGCGCCGGGCCAGCAGGTCGAGCAACTGCTCGGTCGCCTTCACCGGATCGGCGTCCACGCCCAGCGACCGGGCGAAGACATTGGCTGAGCCCCCGGGGACCACCGCGAGTAGCGGGAGGGTGGGGTCGGCCACCCGTTCCGACGGGGTGCCGAGCAGGCCGTTGACGATCTCGTTGACGGTGCCGTCGCCGCCGTGCGCGACGACGACGTCCATCCCGTCGGCGTGCGCCGAGCGGGCCAGTTCGGCGGCGTGCCCCCGGTGGGTGGTGTGGGCGACGGTGAGGGAGACCCGGTCGGCGAGCGCACGGGCCAGCCGGTCGCGACCGGCCGGAGTGGTGGTCGTCGCGTTGGGGTTCACGATCAGCAGTGCGCGCACGGAGCATCAGCCTAAGTGGTCTCGTACGGGTCCACTACGCTGGCCGGGTGTCCACCGAGTCGCCACGCAGCACCGTTCCGTCGACCGTTCGAGCCGCGGGTGGTCTCGTCGTCCTCGAAGGCGTGATCGCCATCGGCTTCGCTGTGGTCTCCGTGGTCCGGGCCCTCGCGGGCGGGCACGACCAGACGGTCGGCAGCGGCTACGGCCTCGCACTGTGGCTGGGGATCCTGTTCGGCGGCGTGCTCGCGGCCGGGATCGCGCTGCTGCGGGGCAAGCGGTGGGGGCGGGCCGTGGCGATCGTCGCCCAGTTGCTGCTGCTGCCGGTGGCCTGGTCGCTGCTGACGGACTCCCATCAGGTCGTGCTCGGCATCCTGCTCGCCCTGATCGTGGTGCCGGCGCTGGTGCTGCTGTTCAGCCCGCCGACGACGCGCTGGCTGGCGCAGGACTACGCCCCGGACGCCGACGACGTGGCCTGATCTCCGCCGAGCGCGGCGAGTGCCTGCCCGCTGAGACGGAAGGTGGTCCACTCGTCCTGCGGGACGGCGCCGAGCGACCGGTAGAACCCGATCGACGGCGTGTTCCAGTCCAGCACCGACCAGCTCAGGCGGCTGTAGCCGCGGTCGACGCATTCGCGGGCCAGCGCCGCGAGCAGGGCGCGGCCGTGGCCGTGGCCCCGGTGCTCGGGCCGGACGTACAGGTCCTCGAGGTAGATGCCGTGCACCCCGTCCCAGGTGGAGAAGTTGCGGAACCACAGCGCCATGCCCACCACCGTTCCGTGCGCGTCCTCTGCGACGTGCGCGAACGCGGCGGCGTCCCTGCCGAACAACGCCGTGTGCAGCTGCTCGGGCACGACGGTGCACTCGTCGCGGGCCTTCTCGTACTCGGCCAGCTCGTAGACGAGGGCGGTGAGGGCGTCGACGTCGGCGGGACGGGCGCGGCGGATCACGATCGGGGGCCTTTCGTGGGGATCGGCGACCCGCCGGACGGCGAAAGTCGCGGTCGATTCTCGCGTTCGGGCAACTTTTAGGCGAGGATCATTCCGTGACAACGGTACTTGCGGTGGCAAATCAGAAGGGTGGCGTCGCGAAGACGACCACCGTCGCGTCTCTGGCGGCCGCCCTGGCCGGGTTGGGGCAGCGGGTGCTCGTCGTCGACCTGGACCCGCAGGGATGCCTGACGTTCTCGCTCGGGCACAACCCCGACCGGCTCGAACACTCGGTGCACGACGTGCTGGTGGGGGCGGCGGAGGCCAAGGAGGTTCTGCTCGACACCGACGAGGGCTTCACGTTGCTGCCCGCGACGATCGACCTCGCCGGCGCCGAGGCGCTGCTGCTGATGCGGCCGGGGCGGGAGTTCACCCTCCGGCGGGCGCTGGCTCCACTGCTCGACAGCTTCGACGTCGTCGTGATCGACTGCCCGCCGTCGCTGGGCGTGCTCACGCTCAACGGCCTCACCGCCGCGCAGTCCGTGCTCGTGCCCCTGCAGTGCGAGACCCTCGCGCACCGCGGCGTTGGGCAGCTGCTGCGTACCGTCGCCGAGGTCAAGCAGATCACCAACCCCGACCTCGAGCTCCTCGGTGCCCTGCCGACGCTCTACGACGCCCGCACGACGCACAGCCGCGACGTGCTCGCCGACGTCGCCGACCGGTACGACATGCCGGTGCTCGCGCCGCCGATCCCGCGCACCGTGCGCTTCGCGGAGGCGTCGGCGTCGGGAGCGTCGGTGCTTGCCGGCCGGAAGAACAAGGGCGCCGAGGCCTACCGCGAGCTGGCCGAGAACCTGCTCGCCCACTGGCGCGACGGCAAGAAGCTGGTCACCTTCACGTCGTGAGGTGCGCGGTGAGCTCCTCGGTGCTCACCGCAACACCACGACCTGCGGCCCGCGCTGCTCGAGCACCGAACTCCCGGCGACCGCCACGTTCACCACCCCTGCCTCGTCGCGCGCGACCGGAATCCGGCCCTGCACCGCCCCGGTGGCAGGCTCGACCACCGCGAGGGCATTGCGCACCGGCAGCAGCAGGGCTCCGGCCATGGCGGCGCCGGTGCCCGTCGTCCCGGGCAGCGTCCACCGCGGCACCAGGTCGTCGCCGCCGAGGGCGACGGTCTCCGTGCCCGACCACCACGTGAGGAACGAACCCTGCACCGCAGCGGGGAACACCGCGTCCGGCGTCGCCGCGGCCGTCAGCGGGTGCCGGGCGGTCAGCGTGCCGGCGGCGTCGTACACGGCGAGAACGGGCCCGGAGGAAGAGGTGGGCGGCAGGTACAGCACCGTGCGCTCACCGGACACCGCGACGACGCGCGTACCGACGTCGTCCGGCCCCAGTTCCGGCAGCACCGACGAGGCGATCTCCTTCGGCTGGGAGTCCGCCTCCGGGGTCGTCTCGAGCAGCGTCAACCGGTCCGCCTCTTCGCCCGGGCAGCGTTCGACGACCGCCAGCCGGGTGTTGCTCGCCGCGGCCGAGCGCAGCGTGCACCCGTTGCGGGGTTGCGCCCCCGGCACGACGGGCGCGTCCACGCGCCCGTACTCGAGGGTGCGCACGAGATCCGACCGCCACAGTTCGAGGCGGGTGTCGCCCCGCGAGACCACGTGGGTGTCGGCGGCGGTGAGGGTCACTGCGTCGTCGGCGTCGCTCGAACGCTGCGCCCCCAGCATCCCCGAATCGGGGACCAGTTGGGTCACCTGGCTGCATCCCCGCTGGTCGCGGTACACCGCGACGGCGGTACGCCAGTCCTCCACGACGCCGCACAGCGGCATGTCGCGGCCGTACCGCCACAGCTCGGCGCCCGAGTCGAGGGCGCGGCCGGTGACCGTGCCGCCGTCGCCGGTGACCACGACACCTCCGACCGCGATCGGACGGTACGTCGCGTCGCTGGGGGCCCGCCACGCCTCCGTCAGGGTCGACGGCACCGCCGTCGCGGACGCCGGCGCCTCGGGTGCCGCGTCGGTCGTGACGGACACGGTGCCGCGTGCGTCCGACCGCAGCCAGACGACGCTCGCCGCCGCGACGACCGCGACGGCGAGCAGGAGGGCTGCGATCAGGTCCGCCCGGGTTCTGCGCTCCGGTGCGAGCATCGCGGCCGGCTACTGGGCAGCCGAGGCCGTGACCGTGTCGCTCTTCGCCGTCGCGGCGGAACCGCCGCGGCGCCGGCGCCGGCGGCGGCGTGCGGGCGCCGCCGTTCCGTCCCCGGAGTCCTCGGCCTGCTCCGCTGCGGCGCTCGTGTTCTCGGGTCCGGTGTTCTCGGCGCTTCCGGAGTCGGGCCGGCCACCGCGGGTGCGCCGGCGGACCCGGGTGCGCTTGGGTCGTGCCGCGTCCTCGGCGTTCTCGGCGGCCTCCTCGCGGGCGGGCCGCTCCGCCGGCGCCTTGCGGACCGTGCCGGTCGTGCCTTCGGGGATGCCCAGCTCCTCGAACAGGTGCGGCGAGCTCGAGTACGTCTCGACCGGGTCGGACAGGCCGAGGTCGAGGGCCTTGTCGATGAGGTGCCAGCGCGGGATGTCGTCCCAGTCCACCAGGGTGACGGCGATGCCGGTGCGCCCCGCCCGGCCGGTGCGGCCGATGCGGTGGACGTAGGTCTTCTCGTCCTCGGGGCACTGGTAGTTCACGACGTGGGTGACGTCGTCGATGTCGATGCCGCGGGCGGCCACGTCGGTGGCCACGAGCACATCGATCTTGCCCTTGCGGAACCTGTCGAGGGCCTTCTCCCGGGCGATCTGCCCCAGGTCGCCGTGCACGGCTCCGACGGCGAAGCCGCGCTCGGCGAGCTCGTCGGCGACCTTCTGCGCGGTGCGCTTGGTGCGGGTGAAGATCATCGTGGCGCCCCGGCCCTCGGCCTGCAGGACCCGCGCCACCAGCTCCGCCTTGTCGAGTGCGTGCGCGCGGTAGACGAGCTGGTTGGTGCGCTCGTGCACCGCGGAGGACTCCGGCTCCTCGGCCCGGATGTGCGTCGGGCGCGTGAGGAAGGTGCGGGCGAGCGTGATGATCGGGCCGGGCATCGTCGCCGAAAACAGCATCGTCTGGCGGCGGTCGGGCACCATGCCGAGAATGCGCTCGATATCCGGGAGGAAGCCGAGGTCGAGCATCTCGTCCGCCTCGTCCATCACCAGGATGCCGATCTTGCCGAGGATCAGGTGACCCTGGTTGGCGAGGTCCAGCAGCCGGCCCGGGGTTCCGACGACGACGTCGACGCCCTTCTTCAGCACGTCGACCTGTGTCTCGTACGGGCGCCCGCCGTAGATGGACAGGACCTTCAGCGGTCCGTCGGCGCCGCGGAGGTACTTGGCGGCGTTCTCGAGGTCCTGAGTGACCTGCACGCACAGCTCGCGCGTCGGCACGATCACCAGGGCGCGGGGCGTGCCGTCGAGGGCGGTGGTGCCGGACGCGGTGGTGGTGAGGCGGTGCAGCAGCGGGACACCGAACCCGAAGGTCTTGCCCATGCCGGTGCGCGCCTGTCCGATCAGGTCGTCGCCGGCGAGGGCGAGGGGGAGCGTCAGCTCCTGGATGGCGAAGGTGCGCTCGATGCCCATCTCGGCGAGAGCGCGGACGATCTCGTCCCGCACGCTCAGCTCGCCGAACGTGGGCGGGGTGTGGGTGGAGTCGAGTTGGGCCGACACCGTGGTTTCGGTGGCGTCGTCTTCGTGGTCGACAGTGATCTTGCTCAGGGGTCTGGCCTTCCTGGTCTCGGCACGCACGCACGAGTGGAGAGGCGACCGGCCTGCGCCTCAGCGAGAGCGACCGGAACGGGCTCTGCGAGGCGCGGCAGCGATCTGCGATCGGGTGCGCGCACATCATCGGTGAAGTCCGCGGGGCCGGTGGTCGGCGCCTCGAGGCGCGGCCTTCCAGGACCATTGTACCGTGAGCCGCGCCGTCACCGGCTGGGTACTACGCTGTGTCGTCATGGGAGCCGAAACGTCGCCGTCCGCCGCAGAGTCCCGTCCACCCGCCGCTCCGGCGCGCGTCCCGGCCGATCATCCCGGCGTCGCCGAGTTGTTCGCGGTGCTCGCCTACGGTGAGATCTCGGCCTTCTACCGCCTCGCCGACGACGCACGGATGTCGCCGAGCCTGCAGGGGCGGGTGGCGTTCGCGAGCATGGCCGCCGCGGAGATGAGCCACTTCGAGACGCTGCACGCCGCGCTCACCGCGCGCGGCGTGGAGATCTACACGGCGATGGAGCCCTACCGGCGCGCCCTCGACGCGTACCACGCGTCCACGAACCCCTCGAACTGGCACGAGTCGCTGGTCAAGGCGTACGTCGGCGACGGCATCGCCGCCGACTTCTACCGCGAGATCGCCGGCACCCTCGCCCCCGAGGTGGCGGAGGTCGTGCGGGAGGTCCTCGCCGAGACCGGGCACTCGGAGTTCGTGGTGCACGAGGTGCGCGAGGCGGTGCGGCGCAGCGCGGCCGACAAGGACCGGCTGATGCTGTGGGGACGGCGGCTGCTCGGCGAGGCCATCACCCAGGCGCAGTACGTGATGGCCCAGCGTGAGGACCTCACCGATCTGGTGATCGCCGCGTCCGGTGATCTCACCGACATTGCCGCGTTGTTCGACCGGATGCAGCTCGAGCACGCCGAGCGGATGGCAGTGCTGGGACTGCACTAGCCTGGGCGGGGACAGCTGTAGAGCCCTGAGAGTTCGGAGGTCGACCGTGGAGGTCAAGATCGGTGTTGCGGACAGTCCCCGCGAGCTCACCGTGATCAGCGAGCAGACGCCCGACGAGGTCGAGTCGCTCGTGGCGCAGGCCCTGGCCGGCGAGAAGGACGGCGTGCTGACACTCGTCGACGAGAAGGGCCGCAAGCTCATCGTGCAGGCGGCGCGGGTCACCTACGTCGAGATCGGCCCCGCCGACATTCGCAAGGTCGGGTTCGCGGCAACCTAGAACGACGGCATCACGACGAAGGGCCGGGGCTGCTGCCCCGGCCCTTCTGTCGTCGCGGGCGCGACCCCGCCGTGGGGTCGCCGCCGTCGGGTCGACGCCCGCTGGTTACCGGCTGCGCAGCTCCGGCTGCAGCGGCACGTGCGAGAGTCCACCCCAGGCGAGAGCGACCGTGGTGTCGACGGCGTCCTCCTTCGGAATCGGCCGGGCGGCCTCGAGCCAGTAGCGGGCGGTGAACTGGCTGGTGCCGACGAGGCCGACCGCCAGGATGCGCGCCCGGTAGGGGTCCAGACCGGAGTCGTGGCTCACCAGGTCGAACACCGCGTCGACGCAGGCCTCGGTGGCCTGCTCCACGCGGTGCGCAACCTGCGGCTCGCCCATCAGGTCCGATTCGAACACCAGACGGAAGCCCTGCGAATCGTTGTCGACGAAGTCGAAGAACGCCTGCACCGCGGCGCGGACGCGCTGCCTGTTGTCGGTGGTCGACCGCAGGGCCTGGCGGACTCCGGCGATCAGGCTGTCGACGTAGCTCTGCAGCACAGCGCAGTACAGTTCGAGCTTGCCGGGAAAGTGCTGGTACAGCACCGGCTTGCTGACCCCGGCGCACTCGGCGATCTCGTCCATGCCGGCCGCGTGGTATCCGCGGGTGACGAAGACTTCGCTGGCTGCAGCGAGGAGCTGGACCCGGCGCTCGTCCCGCGGCATCCGGGCGCCGCGTCGAGTGCCGGTGCCGGTGCCCGAGCTGGTGGCGCGGCCGGACGATGTCCGGGCTGCGAGTTCGGTCATGTCGCTCCCAATCCGAAAAATTCGTCGAAGTGATGCCTACCACTACGACGTGCAATCGTCTCTGCACGTTACAGGCCGGGGGGCCTCGAGGTGCCGTGCACCCCTACCCACGAGTATCCCAGCCGAAGGCCCACTGTGCGCGGCGCCACATCGGCGTGGCGGCGGTCGGCGCCCGCGCTCGGCGACCCGGCACGGCCGGCGACGGCCGTATGAGAGTCTGGCAACCGTGACCGACCGAGCAGGAGCCGGCGTGACGGACACACCGCGCCGCCCGGTGCGCAGTCCGCACCGGACACCCGAGGACCGGACGTCGGGCCGGCGACGCAGCCGCGCCCCTTCCCACCAGCCCCTGCGAGCTCAGTGGGATCCCGTCTCGGGCGGGGAGAAGGGGCCTCGCCCGCCGCGCCCGGACCGCGGGGTGCGCAGGCAGACCCGGCTCGGCCGGTTCGTCGCGACCTACGGATGGCGGGCCTACGCCATCCCCGTCCTCGCGGTCCTCACGGTGATCGTTCTGGTGGATGCGCTGCGCACCGGGGGCAGCACGCCCGAGGCCACGGCGGCCGGGGACGCGGCGGCCGCATCCGGCGACGTGGTGGGAGTGCCCGCGCCGGTCGCGGACGGCACGTTCCCCGCCGATCTGCCGTCCGGCGCGCTCCCGGACGGCGGGCCGTTCACGGTGGCCGGCGCCGGCACCTGGCGGGTGGTGCCCGGGACCAGCGGTCAGGTCGGCACCGGACGCGTCTACACCTACACCGTGGAGATCGAGGACGGCGTCGACGCCACCGGCTACGGCGGTGACGCGGCGTTCGCCCGGATGGTCGACGAGACCCTGGCCAACCCGAAGAGCTGGACACAGGACCCGGCGTTCGCGTTCCGTCGCGTCGATCAGGGCGAGCCCGACTTCCGGGTGTCGCTGACGTCCCAGATGACCATCCGGCAGGGCTGCGGGTACGACATCGAACTGGAGGTGTCGTGTTACAACCCGGGCCTGGGCCGGGTCCTGCTCAACGAGCCCCGGTGGGTGCGTGGCGCCGTCGCATTCCAGGGTGACATCGGCTCCTACCGCCAGTATCAGATCAACCACGAGGTCGGGCACGCCATCGGCTTCGCCGCCCACGAGGGGTGCGGCAGCGACGGGGGCCTCGCGCCGATCATGATGCAGCAGTCCTTCGGCACCGCCAACGACGACATCGCCGGCCTCGATCCCGAGGGTCTCGTCCCCCGCGACGGACTCACCTGCAGGTTCAACCCGTGGCCGTATCCGCGGGCGTGAGGATGGGACAATCGGGTAACCGCCCGATCGAGCCGGCCGAGGAGCTGTCGTGACCCCACTGCCACCTCTGGTGGAACCCGCTGCGGACCTGACGCGCGAGGAGGTGGCCCGCTACAGCCGGCACCTGATCATCCCCGGGGTGGGGGTGGTGGGGCAGCGGCGGCTGAAGAACGCGCGGGTGCTGTGCATCGGCGCCGGCGGCCTGGGTTCGCCGGTGCTGCTCTACCTCGCCGCGGCCGGTGTCGGCACCCTCGGCATCGTCGAGTTCGACGATGTCGAATCGTCCAACCTGCAACGGCAGGTGATCCACGGGATCGCCGACGTGGGCCGGCCCAAGGGGGAGAGCGCCCGCGACACGATCCGCGGGATCAACGACAACGTGGAGGTGCGGCTGCACCCGGTGCGCCTGGACCGGGACAACGCCGTCGCACTGTTCGAGCAGTACGACCTGATCCTCGACGGCACCGACAACTTCGCCACCCGCTACCTCGTCAACGACGCCGCGGTCCTCGCCGGCAAGCCGTACGTATGGGGGTCGATCTTCCGGTTCGAGGGACAGGTGTCGGTGTTCTGGGAGGCCGCACCGGACGGGCGGGGGCTGAACTACCGGGACCTGTACCCGGAGGCGCCGCCGCCCGGGATGGTCCCGTCCTGCGCCGAGGGCGGCGTGCTCGGGGTGCTCTGCGCGTCCGTCGGGTCGATCATGGCCACCGAGGCGGTCAAGCTGATCACCGGCATCGGCGAGTCGCTGCTCGGACGCCTGATGATCTACGACGCTCTCGCGATGAGCTACCGGACGGTGACGTTGCGCCGCGACCCGGGCCGGGTGCCGGTGACGGAGCTGGTCGACTACGAGTCCTTCTGCGGTGTGGTGCCGGACGACGGCGCAGCCGCCCTCGCCGAGTCCACCATCACCCCGACCGAGCTGCGCCGGCTGCTCGAGTCGGACCGGGAGATCGAGCTGATCGACGTGCGCGAGCCGGTCGAGTGGGACATCGTCCACATCGAGGGGGCGCGGCTGATCCCGAAGGACCGCATCCTCTCCGGAGAGGCGCTGGCGGAGCTGCCGCAGCACAGGCCGATCGTGCTGCACTGCAAGACGGGGATCCGCTCGGCCGAGGCCCTCGCCGTGCTGAAGAGGGCCGGTTTCGCGGACGCCACGCACCTGCAGGGCGGGGTGCTCGCGTGGGCGCGGCAGGTGGACCCTTCGCTGCCCGTGTACTGAGGGAACACGGGGAAGATAACGATGCGGGAATGGTGTCCCCGGGTAACGGAGTGCCTTCCCCTCAACGGGGCGGCGCCGACTGTACGGTGTGCCCCGTGAGTCCCCTCGAACCCCCGCAGCACGTGCGCTCGACCTTCGGCCTCCGCGACGTCGAACCGGTCCCGCTCGGGGCGGACTGGGACGGTGGCTGGCGGTGCGGCGACGTGGTGCTCTCGCCGGTCGCCGACCATGCCCGGGCGGCGTGGTCGGCGAAGGTGCGCGAGACCCTCGGGGTCGACGGGGTGCGACTGGCGCGGCCCGTCCGCTCCACCGACGGCCGCTACGTCGTCTCCGGTTGGCGCGCCGACACCTACATCGTGGGCACCTCCGAACCGCGGCACGACGAGGTGGTGGCCCTGTCGCTGCGGCTGCACGCGGCCACCGCCCAGCTGGAGCGGCCGCGCTTCCTCATGCAGCCGCCCGTGGCGCCGTGGGAGGACGTCGACGTGTTCGTCGCCGCCGACCGCGCGGCGTGGGAGGCGGTGCCGCTGCGCACCGCCCGCGCCGCCGGCGCCCCGGAAACCGTCACCCCCGACGGACGCAAGAGCATCGACCTGATCAACCAGCTCGCGACGCTGCGCAAGCCGGTCCACCTGCCCGATCAGCTCGTGCACGGCGACCTGTTCGGCACCGTGCTCTTCGCCGGCAGCGCCGCGCCGGGCCTGACCGACATCACCCCCTACTGGCGGCCCGCGTCGTGGGCCGCCGGTGTCGCCGTCGTCGACGCGCTGTCGTGGGGCGGGGCCGACGACGAGCTCATCGGCCGGTGGGAGGACCTGCCGGAGTGGCCGCAGATGCTGCTGCGCGCGGTGATGTTCCGGCTCGCCGTGCACGCCCTGCATCCGCGCTCCACAGAGGAGGCGTTCCCGGGGCTGGCACACACCTCGGATCTGGTGCGGCTGCTCCTCTAGCCTTCGCCGCCGCGCAGCTCACCGAACATCGCGAGCGCGGCGGCCGTGGCGCGGCCGGGCTCTCCCGCGACGACGGCGAGCACCAGTTCGCGGTGCTCGTCGTGGAACCCCGCCCCCGTCTCGTCGACGCGGCGCCGGATCGTCTCCTCGATGACGGGCAGCAGCGAGTCGTAGAACTCGAGGTACACGGCGTTGTGGCTGGCCTCGACGATCGCGCGGTGCAGGGCGACGTCGGCGGCGAGGGCGGCGGCTGAACGCGGGTCGGCCCACGCGCGCATCCGCGCGTCGAACAGTTCGGTCAGGTGCGCGGCGTCCGCGTCGGTGCGGCGCCGGGCGGCGAGCGCTGCGGCGGTGACGTCCAGCGCCTGCCGCAGTTCGAGCACGTCCTGCTCGTGGGCGTCGGCGAAGTAGGTGCCGAGAGCGCTGCCGACCTCCGAGGTGGCGACGACGTAGGTGCCCGAGCCCTGCCGCCGTTCCAGCAGCCCCGAGTGCACGAGCGCCTGGACGGCTTCGCGCACGGTGTTGCGGCCCGTCCCGGTCAGCTCGGCCAGGGCGGGTTCGGGAGGGATGCGGGTGCCCACCGCCCAGGCGCCGGTGCGGATCTGGTCGCGCAACTGCTCGGTGACCTGGGCGATGAGGCTGGTGCGTCGCACGGTGCGCATGGGGATCCTTCCTACATCCGGAAAATGCCTTCGACGATAGACGTCGGGTCATCCTATGATTTCGCTCGTGGCTGTCACCGGTGCCGGATCCTCGTCCCCGTCCCTCCTGCGGGGACGGCTCCTGGTCTTCGTTGCGATCGTGATGTCCGCGCTCACGCTGCGCCTCGCCGTGACCTCGTTCAGCCCGCTCGCCGAGCAGATCCGCGCCGAACTCGGTTTCGCGCCCGCCGTGGTGGGCGTGTTCGGCATGGTGCCGACCGCGATGTTCGCGGTGTTCGGGCTGCTCACCCCCGTCATCGCGCGCCGGGCGGGGCTCGAGGCCACGGCCCTCGTCGCGATGCTGGCCGCCGGATTCGGCATGGCAGCGCGCGCGCTGACCCACGAGACGTGGACACTGCTCGCGTTCTCCGCGCTCGCGCTCGCCGGGATGGGGGTCGGCAACGTGGTGATCCCGCCACTGGTCAAGAGGTACTTCTCCGACCGGCTCGCGGTCGTGAGCACCGTGTACATCGTCGGCGTCCAGATCGGGACGGTGCTGCCGGCCCTCGCGGCGGTCCCCGTCGCCGAGGCCGCCGGGTGGCGCTGGTCCATCGGACTGTGGGCGGTGTGGGCGTTCGCCGCGGCGATCCCGTGGATCGGCGTCCTGTACCGGGCCCGCGGCACGCGTCCGGTCGCCGGCGACGCGCCGCACGCCGAGCCCCCGCCCGGCCGGGTGTGGCGCTCGCCCGTCGCGTGGGGGATGGCCGGCATGTTCGGCATGACCTCGCTGATCACCTACTCGATGTTCACCTGGATTCCCGCGGTGCTGCTCGACGCCGGCGGCAGCGAGGCGCTCGGCGGGGCCATGATCGCCCTGTTCTCGTTCGTCGGCCTGACCGCCTCGTTCGTCGCTCCCGCCGCGTGCGCCCGCATGCGGGATCCGTTCCCGCTCGTCGTCGTGTGCGTGGCGTGCTACGCGGTGGGCTTCACCGGTCTGCTGCTCGCGCCGTTGACGGCCACGGCCCTGTGGGTGCTGGCGATCGGCGTCGGGCCGACCACGTTCCCCATGGCACTCACCCTGATCAACCTGCGCACCCGCACCCACGCAGCGTCCGCGGCACTGTCCGGCTTCACCCAGGGTCTCGGCTACACCGTCGCGTGTCTCGGACCGGTGCTGGTCGGTGTGCTGCACGAGGCCACCGGCGGCTGGACGGCGCCGTTCGCGTTCCTCGGTGGTGCGGCGCTCGTGGTGCTGATCGCCGGCCGGGTGGCCTGCCGGCCCCGGTACGTCGAGGACACCTGGGGCGGTTCCGGCGCCGGTCCACAGCCCGCGCGCACCCGCGGCGCCGACCTCACGGAGGCCTCCTGCCGCAGGTGAGCATCTCTTGACGCGGCAGTCACCGAGGGCAGCACCGCGGCAACACCCGTTTCCTACCTTGGGTTCATCGATACCGACCCGAGGAAGGGACATGGGGTGGCCGCAACAACCGGAGTATCACCGACCGAAGGCCTGCGTGCGAAGTTCGCGCGCAAGCACCGCATCGAACACTGGGACGCCGAGGACACGGCGGCATGGGAAGCCGGCGGCAAGGAGATCGCGAAGCGGAACCTGATCTGGTCCGTCCTGGCCGAGCACGTCGGCTTCTCCGTCTGGTCCATCTGGTCCGTGATGGTGCTGTTCATGCCGGCCGACGTCTACGGCATCGATCCCGCCGGCAAGTTCTTCCTCGTCGCGGTGCCCACCCTCGTGGGCTCGCTGCTGCGCATTCCCTACACCGTCGCCACGGCCCGGTTCGGCGGTCGCAACTGGACGGTGTTCAGCGCGCTGGTGCTGCTGATCCCCACCGTCGCGGCCCTGTACCTGATGCTCAACCCCGGCTTCTCGTACACCACCTTCCTGGTGGTGGCCGCGGTCGCCGGCCTCGGCGGCGGCAACTTCGCCTCGTCGATGACCAACATCAACGCCTTCTACCCGCAGCGGCTCAAGGGCTGGGCGCTGGGCCTGAACGCGGGCGGCGGCAACATCGGCGTGCCGGTGGTCCAGCTCGTCGGCCTGCTCGTCATCGCCACCGTCGGCAACACCGAGCCGTGGATCGTGTGTGCCGTCTACCTGGTGCTGTGTGCCTTCGCTGCGCTCGGCGCGGCCCTGTTCATGGACAACCTCGGTGACCAGCGCGCCGACCTGCGGGCGATGGGCGAATCCCTGAAGTACCGCGACTCGTGGATCCTCAGCTTCCTCTACATCGGCACCTTCGGCTCCTTCATCGGCTTCAGCTTCGCGTTCGGTCAGGTGCTGCAGATCAACTTCCTCGCCGGGGGCGCGACCGCCGCCGAGGCCTCCCTGCACGCCGCGCAGATCGCGTTCATCGGCCCGCTGCTCGGCTCGATTGCCCGGCCCCTCGGCGGCAAGCTGGCCGACCGGATCGGGGGCGGCCGGATCACGCTGTACACGTTCGCGGCAATGGCCCTCGCGGCGGGACTGCTCGTCACCGCCGGCACCCTCGACGACGCCACCGCCGGCGCCGCCACCGGCGGCATCATGGTGACCTTCGTCCTCGGGTTCATCGCCCTGTTCCTGCTCTCGGGCATCGGCAACGGCTCCGTCTACAAGATGATCCCGTCCATCTTCGAGGCCAAGGCGCAGAGCCTCGACTCGCTCGACCGGGCCGGGAAGGCCGCATGGGCGCGCAGCATGTCCGGCGCCCTGATCGGATTCGCCGGCGCCATCGGCGGCCTCGGCGGCGTCGGGATCAACCTGGTGCTGCGCGCGTCCTACAGCAGCGAAGCCAAGTCGGCGACCATGGCGTTCTGGGTGTTCCTCGCCTTCTACCTGGTCTGCATCGTCGTCACCTGGGCCGTGTTCCTGCGCCGCCCCACCGCCCCTCCCGCGGAGACGCTCGCACAGCGCGACGTCACCGCCGACACGGTGGCCACCCGCGTCTGACCGCGGCCGGCCCCCCATCACGCACGCAAGGAAGAAGGAAACGGTATGAGCCACAAGTCTGTTGTCGTCGTCGGACACGGCATGGTGGGCCACCGCTTCGTCGAGGCGCTGCGCGCCCGCGACGAGAAGAACCTCTGGTCGGTGACGGTGCTGTGCGAGGAACCGCTGCCCGCCTACGACCGCGTGGGACTGTCCTCCTATGTCGGCTCGTGGGATTCGAAGGAACTCGCCCTCGCCGGCAACGAGTACGAGGGCGACGGCCTGGTCGACCTGAGGCTCGGCACCCGGGCCGCGGCGATCGACCGTGCCGGGCGCACCGTCACCACCGACGCCGGTGAGGTGATCGGGTACGACGCGCTCGTCCTGGCCACCGGCTCGTACCCCTTCGTCCCGCCGATTCCCGGCAAGGATCTGGCCGGGTGCTTCGTCTACCGGACCATCGACGACCTGGACGACATCCGGGCCGGCGCGGAGCAGGCCGCTCCGGGAGCGGTCGGCGTCGTCGTCGGCGGCGGGCTCCTCGGTCTCGAGGCGGCCAACGCGCTGCGGATGCTGGGCATGACGCCGCACGTCGTCGAGTTCGCCCCCCGGCTCATGCCGCTGCAGGTCGACGAGGGCGGCGGTGCGCTCCTCGCCCGGCTCGTCACAGATCTCGGGCTGACGGTGCACACGGGCGTCGGCACCGCCGGCATCACCGAAGGCCCCGGCGGGTTGAGTGTGGAACTGTCCGACGGGTCGGTGATCGACGCCGCGCTGCTCGTGTTCTCCGCGGGCGTCCGTCCCCAGGACGGGCTGGCCCGCGACGCGGGGCTCGAGCTGGGCCCGCGCGGCGGTGTCCGCACCGACCTCGGCTGCCGCAGCACGACCGACGACGCGATCTACGCGATCGGCGAGTGCGCGGCCGTCGAGGGCACCTGCTACGGCCTCGTCGCCCCCGGCTACAGCACGGCCGAGGTGGTGGCCGACCGGCTCCTCGGCGGCGCCGCCGAGTTCCCGGGCGCCGACCTGTCCACGAAGCTCAAGCTGCTCGGCGTCGACGTCGCGAGCTTCGGCGACGCGCACGCCACCACTCCGGGCGCCCTCGAGGTCGTGCTGTCGGACGCCGCGAAGGGCACCTACGCCAAGCTGGTCGTCTCGGACGACGCGAAGACACTGCTCGGCGGCATCCTCGTCGGCGACGCCTCCGCGTACGGGTCGCTGCGACCGCTCGTCGGCCGGGAGCTGCCCGGCGACCCCGCGACGCTGATCTCCCCGGCGGGAGAGAAGCCGGGCGCCGGGTCGCTGCCCGACGACGCCGAGGTGTGCTCCTGCAACGGAGTCACCAAGGGGACGATCTGCGGTGCCATCGCAGACGGCGCGTGCGATATCGCCCAGGTCAAGGCCTGCACCGGCGCCGGCACCACGTGCGGCGGCTGCCTGCCCACCGTCAAGCAGCTCCTCGCGGCGTCCGGTGTGGTCATGTCGAAGGCCTTGTGCGAGCACTTCGAGCAGTCCCGGGCCGAGCTGTTCCAGATCGTGCAGGCCACGAACACCCGCACGTTCTCGGCACTGATCTCCAAGTACGGCCAGGGGACCGGCTGCGACATCTGCAAGCCCGTCGTCGCCTCGATCCTCGCCTCGACCGACTCGGACCACATCCTGGGCCGGCAGCAGGCGGCGCTGCAGGACACCAACGACCACTTCCTGGCCAACATTCAGAAGAACGGCACCTACTCGGTGGTGCCGCGGATGCCCGGCGGTGAGTGCACCCCCGAGCAGCTCATCGTCATCGGCGAGGTCGCCCGCGACTTCGGCCTGTACGTCAAGATGACCGGCGGCCAGCGCATCGACCTGTTCGGTGCGCGGGTCGAGCAGCTGCCGCTCATCTGGCAGCGGCTCGTCGACGCCGGCATGGAATCCGGCCAGGCGTACGGCAAGTCCCTGCGCACCGTGAAGAGCTGCGTGGGCTCGACGTGGTGCCGGTACGGCGTGCAGGACTCGGTCGGCATGGCCGTCGACCTCGAGCTGCGCTACCGCGGGCTGCGCTCACCGCACAAGCTCAAGTTCGGCGTCTCCGGCTGCGCCCGCGAGTGCGCCGAGGCGCGCGGCAAGGACGTCGGGGTGATCGCCACGGAGAACGGCTGGAACCTGTACGTGTGCGGCAACGGCGGCCAGTCGCCCAAGCATGCGCAGCTGCTCGCCGGTGGTCTCGACGACGAGACCCTCGTCAAGTACATCGACCGGTTCCTGATGTTCTACGTGCGCACCGCCGACCGCCTGCAGCGCACCGCGCCCTGGCTCGAGTCCCTCGAGGGTGGACTCGAGCACCTCCGGGCGGTGGTGTGCGAGGACAGCCTCGGAATCGGCGACGAGCTCGAGGCGGCGATGGCCAAGCACGTCGCCGGATACCGGGACGAGTGGAAGGGAGTGCTCGAAGACCCCGAGAAGCTGTCCCGGTTCGTGTCGTTCGTCAACGCGCCCGACGTGGCCGACCCGACCGTGCGGTTCGACGACTCGGGCAAGCGGAAGGTGCCGGTGCTGGTCGGAATGCCCTCTTACCGTGAGGGAATCTCGGGTTAACGCCCGAGAAACACCGGCCCCGGAGAATTCCGTCCGTAGTTCCAAGGAGGACATTCATGACCGTCATCGAGACGCACACCCCCGAGCGCGCGTCGCGTGCCAGCGTGTACGACGGGCGTCTGGAGTGGACGTCGGCGTGCCCGCTCAGTCACCTCATCCCCGGCCGCGGCGTCGCCGTGCTGCTGCGCGGCGGCGAGCAGGCCGCGCTGTTCCGGCTCGACGACGGCAGTCTGCGGGCGGTGGGCAACTTCGACCCGTTCGGCCGCGCCGCGGTGATGTCGCGCGGGATCGTCGGCGACCGCAGCGGCGAGCCCACCGTCGCCTCGCCGCTGCTCAAGCAGGTCTTCTCGCTGGACGACGGACGCTGCCTCGACGACCCGTCGGTCCGCCTGCCCGTGTACGACGTGCGGGTGTGGGCCGGTGTCGTCCAGATCCACAGCCTCGTGCCCGTGCACCGCGGTTACGGCGAGCGTTCGTGAGCGAGGACAACGCGCCGCTGCACGGCTTCACGATCGGCATCACCGCCGCACGCCGCGCCGACGAGTTCGCCACCCTGCTCACCCGGCGCGGCGCGGAGGTTGTCCACGCACCCGCCATCCGCATCATCCCGCTCGCGGACGATGCGGAGCTCGAGCGCGTGACGCGCGACATCCTCGACACCCCGCCGGACATCACCGTGGCCACCACGGCGATCGGCTTCCGCGGCTGGATGGGGGCCGCGGACGGCTGGGGCCTCGCCGAACAGCTCGGCGAGGCCCTGGGCGGCAGCCGCATCCTGGCCCGCGGGCCGAAGGTCACCGGCGCGATCCGGGCCGCCGACCTGCGGGAGGAGTGGTCGCCGGCGTCGGAGTCGTCCGCGGAGGTGCTCGAGCACCTGCTGGCCGAGGGTGTGGAGGGGGTGCGGATCGCGGTGCAGCTGCACGGCGCCCGCACCGAGTGGGAACCCGGCGCGGACCTGTGCGAGGTGCTGCGCGACGCCGGTGCCGACGTGGTGGCGGTCCCGGTGTACCGGTGGACCCCGCCCGACGACCCCACCGCGATGGACCGGCTCATCGAGCAGATCGCCGACCACAGCATCGACGCGGTGAGCTTCACCAGCGCGCCGGCCGTCGCGTCGCTGCTGATGCGTTCCAAGGCCACCGGCATGCTCGAGTTGATGCTGCGCGCGCTGCGCACCGGGGTCACCGCGGTGTGCGTGGGGCCCGTGACGGCCGCGCCGCTCGTCGAGCTGGAGGTGCCGGTCTCGGCACCGGGCCGGGCCCGGCTCGGATCCCTCGCCCGGCACCTGGCCGAGGAGCTGCCGCGGCGCGCCCACCGCATCGAGGCCGGGGGACACGTCCTCAGCGTCCGCGGCCGCTGCGTCGTGGTCGACGGCGAGATCCGCTGCCTGGCGCCCGCCGCGATGGCGCTGATGCGCACCCTCGCCGCCCGGCCCGGCCGGGTCGTCTCGCGTGAGGAACTGCTCGCCGCGCTGCCCGGCGGCGGCGGCGACACCCACGCCGTGGAGACCGCCGTCGCGCGGCTGCGGTCCGCGCTCGGCGCCCCGACGATCGTGCAGACCGTCGTCAAGCGTGGCTACCGGCTCGCGGTCGACCCGGTGGGCTGCGCCGACAAGGAATACCCGCTCGGCTAGGGGGCATCGTCTCCGGCCGACCCCGTTCCCGATCAGGAGTTGTGACCATGATCGACCCGGCTCTGCTGCTCGTCGCTCACGGCACGCGCAATCCGCGCGGCGTCGAGATGATCGCGTCCCTGGCCGACGCCGTCTCCCGCGACGTGGGCGCCACCCGCGTCGCGTTCGTCGACGTCCTCGGACCCTCGCCGGCGGAGGTGCTGCGCGATTCCGGCCGGCCCACCGTCCTGGTGCCCGCCTTCCTCGCCTCCGGGTACCACGTGCACGCCGACGTGCCACGCGAGGTCGCCGACAGTGGGCATCCCGCCGTGGCGGTCACCCGCGCGCTCGGACCCGACCCGGTGCTCGCACGGGTGCTGCTGCAGCGGCTCTCCGCGGCCGGCTGGAAACCCGGTGACGCGGTGGTGCTCGCCGCGGCGGGCTCCTCCGATCCGCGCGCCCTCGGCGACGTGCGACGGGCCGCGGACATGTTGTCGGCCCTCGCGCGCGTCGCCGTGCGCGTCGGGTACGTCGCCACGGGAGCCCCGCGCGTGCCGGACGTCGTCGCCGAACTGCGCGCCGCGGGTGCGCGCCGGGTGTTCGTCGCGTCGTACCTGCTCGCCGACGGGCTGTTCCACGCGCGTCTCGCCGATGCGGGCGCCGACGGGGTGGCGGCGCCGCTCGGGGTGCACGACTCGATCGTGCGCCTGGTGGCCGAGCGGTACCGGTCGGCGGCGACGGCGCTGCTCGCCGGAGGCCCGCTGCGCGGGTGACCTTGCCGACACGGCGCCGTCGACCGCGGGTGCGCGCCGTATCGTCGTTCCTCGTGTCCGAGACGGTGACAGATCCGGGAGCCGGGTCCCGGAGTGACGCGGCGAGCCCGCCGATCCCGGCGCCGGGGCCTGCGCGGACGCTCCTGCTCGGCGTGCCCCGGCGGGGCCGGCGCTGGCCCGGTGCCCTGCGCGCGGCCGCCGCGGTGGCGCTGCCCGGCCTGGCAGGCCTCGCGCTCGGTCACGGGCCCGTCGCCGCGACGGCCGCCCTCGGGGCGTTCGCCGTCGTCTACGGCGAGGGCCGCGCCTACCGGGCGCGGTGGAAGGTGGTGATGTTCGTCGCGGCGGTGCTCGTCGCGCTGGCCGGTCTGGGCGCCGGTGTCGGCACGCTCGTGCATTCGGGATCGGAATGGACGTGGCTCCTGCTCGTGGCGGTGATGACAGCGGTCGTCGCCGTGGGCGCCTTCCTGGTCGACGCGCTGCGCTTCGGTGCACCCGGTGCGTTCCTGCCCCTGCTCACCCTGGAGATCGCGGCGGCACTGCCGAGCGCCGGCGTGCCGGTCGGTGCGGTCGTGTCGTGGACCGCGGCCGGCGCGGGCACGGCGGTGGTGGTGTCGATGTCGGGCGCGGTGGCCCGGCCCCGCGCACCCGAGCGTGCCGCGGTGGCGGTGGCCGTGGAGGCCGTCGACGCCTGTCTGCGCGCCCCGGCGGCGATCGGGCCGCGGCACGAGGCGGTCCGGGCTCTGCACGCCGCGTGGATGTGCCTGCACGACGGGCGGCTGGGCGGGAGCGCGCATCCGCTGACCCGGACGCTCCGAGCGGCGCACCTGCGGCTCGCGACGGTCGTCGCAGGAGCCGACGAGGGCGCCGCCTCCGAGACCGACGATCTGCGGCCGCAACCACCGCTGCCGCGCCCGTCGGCGCGATACCGGCTGGCGCGGGCCGCCCGGCCGGGCAGCCGATCCTGGACCATCGTCCTCCGCCTCGTCGTGGCCGGTCCCGCCGCGGGCGCACTGGCGCTCGCGTGCGGTGTCGGGCGGCCGGACTGGGCGGTGATCACGGCGGCGATGGTGCTGCATCAGGGACCCGACCGGGTGCTGGGCAGCTACCGGGGCCTGCACCGGTTCGCCGGCACCGTCGTGGGTCTGGGCGTGCTGGCCGCGGTCGTGTGGGCCGCGCCGACGGCCGTCGCACTCGTCGTGGTGGTCGCGGTCTTGCTCGCCGGAACCGAGGAATACCTGGTCCGGAACTACGGTGTGGCGATGGTGTTCATCACTCCGCTCGCGCTGCTGCTCGGCGGCGCCGGGGTGCCGCACGACTTCGCCGTGGTGGCCCGCGACCGCCTGCTCGAGACGGTGATCGGCGTGCTCGTCGCCGTCGCGGTGCTGTGGCTCGTGCTGCCGTTCGCGCATCGTCGCGTGCTGCGCTGCGCCGACGCGCGGGTCGCGGAGACGGTCGCCACCATCGTGCAGGCGCGCACGGCGGGGGATCGGACCGTCCTGCCGGAACTGCGCCGCGACCTCGAGTTCGACCTGCACGCCGCGACGACCGCGGCGATCGTCGCGGCCCACACCGAACCCGGCTGGACCCGCGACCGATGGCCGGAGCACCGGCGGCTCCACGAGACCGGATACCGGGTCCTCGCGCACCCGGCCTGACCGGCGCGCCGGTCAGTGTGGCAGCGGCACCAGCTCCACCGGATCGCCGTCCACCGCGCCGGGCGGCACGAGCGCGATCGCCCGCCGCCCGATCAGCCCCGCCAGGTGTGCGGTGCGGATCGCGTTGTCACACACCCACAGTCCGGCGTCGGTCTGTCTCGCCGGCAGCAGCCGGGTGACGTCGCCGCTCACCTGCGACGCGTTGGCGAGCGGCGCGGTCCACGGTGGCTCCGGCCGTCGTCCGGTCAGCCCGTCGACGACGGCGGGCAGCATCACCAGCAGCGTCGCGACGGCCGCGACCGGGTTGCCGGGCAGGCCGAGCACCACACGGCCGTCCGGCAGCACCGCTGTCACCTGGGAACCGCCCGGCTTGCACCGGACCCGATCGACGACGATCGCCGCGCCGGCGCGGGCCAGCGCCGCCCGCAGCTGGTCGGCGGCCCCGCCGCCGGTCGCCCCGGTGACGACGATCGTGTCGACGTCGGTGGCTTCGCGGAGCAACCGGTCGAACCCGTCGACGGTGTCGCGCAGGTGCGCCTCGCCGGCGACGGCGGCGCCGCACCACTGCACGAACCGCGGCAGGACGGGGCCGAGCGAATCGCGGGTCTGGCCGTCGCGCAGCGGCCCGTCGCGGCGGATCTCGTCGCCGGTGACGACCACGTGGACCCGCACGGGCCCGCGGACCTGAACGGCGGTCACCTCGCCGCTCAGCGCAGCGGAGACCACCGCCGGGCCCAGAGCGGTGCCCGCCCCGGCGAGCACGTGACCGGGCGCCCAGTCCTCCCCGCGACGGCGCGCGTCGTCGCGCACCGGGACGCCGGGCATCCGGGTCACGGTGCCGTCGGTCACCTCGACGTGTTCGTCGCGCACCACCGTCGTCGCGCCGGGCGGCAGGTAGGCACCGGTGGCGATCCGCGCGGCCTGGCCGTCGTGCAGGGTGAACGGCTCGGTCGCGCCGGCCCGGTGGACCTCGGCGCGCAGCAGCCACGGACCGTCGCCCGCGACGGCGTACCCGTCCATCGCCGACACCGCGGCCCGCGGTAGGGCCTCGGCGGCGACGAGTGGCGCGGCGAGGGTGGCACCCTCCGCCGCCTGCGGCGCGACGGTACGGACCGGCAACCGCGGCAACGACCGTCGGATCTCCGCTCGGGCGGCGGCGGGGTCGGCCGCGACGAGCCCGGGACGGGCGGCGCGGGCCTGCGCGAGCTCCTGCGGGGTGTCGCAGTCCGCGGTCCCCGCTACCGGGACCGTGACGTAGCGCTCCGGCAGCAGGGCCTTCATCGGCTGATTGGCCGGATCCGTCCCCAGCGCGGCGAGGCGGCCGGCGAGCGCGGGACCACGCCACGCGGCGAGCAGGAACTGGATCCGGCCCGAGTCGTCGACCGCGAACGCCGCGTCGGATCCGGGGGTGCCGCGCAGGGTCTCCACCAGTGCGGTGACCGTGTCCGAGGTGAGGAACGGCAGGTCGGCGGCGAGGGTCAGCACCACCGGTTCGTGGAGACCCGCGGCGGCGAGGGCGGCGACGGGCCCGGCCCCGGCGGGCTGCTCCTGGACCTGGACCACCGCCGGGTCGAGATCGTCGCGCCGTGGTCCGACGACCGTGATCCGGCGGCACCCGGCCACCGCGGCCAGCGCGATGTCGAGCATGCGCCGCCCCCCGACGACGAGTGCGGGCTTGTCGACACCGCCCATGCGGGTCGCGCGTCCGCCCGCGACGATGACGGCCTCGACGTCGGTCAGCGAACTCATGAGCTCATGCTGCCCGACGCGGGCCGGCGCGGTGTGCCGGGGCGGGTCAGTCGGGCGTGTGGTGACTGCGCGGCGGCCCGCCGATCCCGCACCGTCCGCCCTGCGCGGTGTCCAGCAGTGTCCAGGTGGCCGCCGCCAGGCTGAGCGCGGTGAGGAGAACGACCAGGAAGATCATGGTCCTATTCTCTCGGGCCGGTGGACCGGAAATTCCGGTCCACCGTGCGAAAGTGGACTGTATGAAGGACGTGTCCGCCACCCCGTCCGCGGCCCGGCTCGCGGCGCTGCTCGGCGACGTCGGAGCCGACCGCGGTCCGCTGTACCGGGCCGTCGCCGCCGCGCTGCGCCGCCGCATCGCCGACGGCCGGCTCCCGGTCGGCGCGCGCCTGCCCGCCGAACGGGCGCTGGCCGACGCGCTCGGCGTCAGCCGCGTCACGGTGGCCGCCGCCTACAGCGACCTGCGCGACGACGGCTGGGCGCTCACCCGGCACGGGGCGGGCACGTTCGTTGCCGCTCCCGACGGCCGGCAGCCCTGGGGCACCGCGCTCGGTGCCCCCGTGCCCGGCGTGCTCGACCTGGGCAACGCTGCCCCGGAGGCGTCGTCTCTGCTGACCGCCGCCTACGCGGTCGCCCAGACCAGGCTGCCCGACCTGCTCGCCGGTCACGGGTACGCGCCGAGCGGCCTGCCCGAGCTGCGTGCCGCCGTCGCGGCGCGGTACACCGCCCGCGGGCTGCCGACCGACCCCGAGCAGGTGCTGATCACCGCCGCCGCGGCGGACGGGCTCGACGCCGTCCTGCACACTGTCGTCGGCGCGGGACGCCGGGTGCTGCACCAGCATCCGAGCCATCCCGGCGCGCTCGAGACGATCGCGGCGGCCGGGGCCCAGTCCGTCGCCGTGCCCGTCGACGTCGACGATCCCGACGTGATCGTCGACGAGGCCGATCGCGCCGCGCGCCAGCACGCCCCGACCGTCGCGTACCTGATGCCCGACCACGCCAATCCGACCGGTGCGAGCCTGAGCGTGGCCGCGCGGCGGTCCCTCGCCGCGACCCTGTGGCGGCACCGCGTCCTGACCGTCGTCGACGAGGTCGCCGCGGAGCTGTCGTTCGCCGGCGACGACATCGAGCCGTTCGGGGCAGCGGTCCCGGACGCGGCCACCGTGCACGTCGGCTCGTTGAGCAAGGTGGTCTGGGGCGGCATCCGGATCGGCTGGGTGCGCGGCGACCGGGCGACCGTCGCGCGCGTGCGGGAGGTGCTGCTGCGGCGCCAGCTCGGCGTGTCGATCCTCGACCAGCTCGCGGCCGTGGAGTTGTTCGCGCAGTGGCAGCGGATCCTCGACGAGCGCCGCGCCGGGCTGCGCGCCCGTCAGGAGGCGCTCGCGGCGGCCGTCGCCGCACGCCTGCCCGGGTGGCGGTTCGTACCGCCCGCGGGCGGGTTGTCGCTGTGGTGCCGGCTGCCGGACGGCATCGGTTCCACCCGCCTCGTCGCCGCGGCGGAACGGCAGGGACTCGTCCTGCTGCCGGGCACCCGATTCGGCACCGGCCACGCGTTCGACGACCATCAGCGCCTGCCGTTCACCCGGCCGGTCGCGGAACTGCTCGCCGCGGTCGACGTGCTGGCCGGGCTCGGCGCGGCCGTCCTCGAGCCGCGGCGAGCGGCACCACCGCTGGTGTGAGCCGGCTCAGAAGCGGTGCCGCGCCGCCGCGAGATCGACCCGGCCGTCGCGGATCGGCACGCCTTCGAGGTCGAGCCGGGCGAGTTGCCGGTGGGCCAGGTGCGCGGCGGGCCTCCCGGAGGCCGGGACTACCCGGTGCCACGGCAGGTCCGCGCTGTCGGTCCGCATGATCCAGCCCACGGTGCGCGGGCTGGACAGGCCGGCCGCCGCGGCGACGTCGCCGTAGGTGGTCACGCGGCCTTCGGGGACGGAGGCCACCAGCTCCCGGACGCGTTCGACGTCCGCCTCGCTCGTCGCCGGCATCTACAGCAGCTTCCGGACGAGGGCCGCGGTCTCCTCTGGTCGTGCCTGGTCGATCATGTGGTCGCAGTCGATGTCGAGCGCCGTGAGGTTCGTGCCGAGCCGGTCGGCGAGGGCGGCACGGAACTCGTCGGTCACGTACGGCGGCTGCACCTTCGCGGCCCGCGCGACGATCGTGGGCAGGTGCGCCGGTGGCAGGACGAACTCGCGCGCCAGCTCGCTCCACGACGTCACGAGGGCGGGAACGCACAGGCGCCAGTTGACCCGGCCCGAGTCGAGGGTGATCAGGTGCTCGGCGAGTTCGGCGTCGAGCAGCGCGGGATCGACCTCGCCCCACGCGCCGTTCGTCTTGTCGGCGCGGGCCTCGGCCGCGTCGGTGTAGTCGGGGTGCTGCACGGTCAGCTCCGCGATCTCGAGCATGCGTTCCGGCGGCAGCCCGATCGCCGGATCCAGCAGCACCAGCCCGCGCACCCGCTCGGGGGCGGTCGCCGCCAGATGCACGGCGAGGGCGCCGCCGAACGAATGCCCGACCACCAGCACCGGACCCGGGGCGTGGGCGTCGAGGACGGTGAGCAGGTCCCGCACGTGCGTCTCGAAGTTCCACGGCGGCGTCCACGGGGAGCGGCCGTGCCCGCGCAGGTCCGGCGCGATGACCCGGGCCTGGGGCAGGTGCTCCGACGCGAGGTGCTCCCAGCGCCGGCCGTGACCGGTGAGGCCGTGCAGGGCGAGCAGCTGCGGACCGTCGGCGGGGCCGAACAGATGGGTGTGCAGTTCGTTCACCCGTCGATTGTGTCAGGGCCGCGGCCGGTTCCGGTGGCAGCCGATGCGCTCGCGCGGGACCGGCGCGGCCGTGCCGGCCGGTCGGCGGGGACGGGCCGGGCCCCCGGACCCGGGGTCGATTCGGTCTCGCGGGCGGTCAGTCCGGCCGTGCCGGCGGGGACGACCACCGCGGCGACGGGCCGGCCGCTCACCCGGTCGCGTACCACCACGGGGGGCCCGTCCTCGTCGGCGCAGTAGCGGTCGCCCCACTGGAGCAGGGCGACGAGGACGGGGAAGAGGTCCAGACCCTTGTCGGTGAGCCGGTACTCGTTGCGGGTGCGGTGTCCGGCCTCCCGGTACGGCACCGGGCGCAGGATTCCCGCGGCCACCAGTTTGCGCAGGCGGTCGGCCAGGATCGGCTCGGACATCCCGACGTGCCGCCGCATGTCGTCGAACCGGCGCACGCCGTTGAACGCCTCCCGCAGGACGAGCAGGGTCCACTTCTCGCCGATCACGTCGAGTGTCCGCTGCACGGAACAGTTCGCCGTGTCCGTCTCCAACCAGCGCATGCATCGAGGCTAATCCCTTGCTAACTGTTGTTTCAGAAGTTAGCGTGGCGCCATGGACACCACCTCTACCGATCTCCCCGCCGGCAGCGCCTTCCTGCAGGCCGCGGGCCTCGTACTCGACGAGGTCTCCGGCACCCGAGTCGCCGGACACATCGATCTGAACCGGGACCATCACACTCCGTGGGGCGTCGTGCACGGCGGTGTCTACACCACCGCCGTCGAATCCGCGGCCAGCGTCGGGGCCAGCGCCGCTGTCCAGGACCGCGGCCAGTTCGCGGTCGGGGTGCACAACAGCACGGACTTCCTGCGCTCGAGCACGGGTGAGCGCGTCGACGTCGTCGCCGAACCACTTCAGCAGGGCCGCGTCCAGCAGTTGTGGCTCGTCACCGTCACCGGCCACGAGAGCGGCAGGACCCTGGCGCGTGGTCAGGTCCGGCTGCAGAACGTTCCGTTGCCCGGCTGACTCGCCGCTCGGCGGCGGTGTCGGATTCGCCGCTCCGCGGCGGTGCAGGATTTGCCGCTCCGCGGCGTGTCGGTCCCGTCTGCTGGAATGGCCGCATGACCGACGCCGACATCCGCCCCGACGCCCGGCCCCGGCAGGCCGAGGTGCGCCTGGTGCCGAGGCCGGACGAGGCGCCGCCGCAGCGACAGTGGCCCGAGGACGTGCAGCGGGTGTTCGCCGACTCGCCGCCCATGCCGCAGTGGCGGCCGTGGCAGGTGCTGGGCGGCCCCGGGACGGGTAAGACCGCGCTGCTCGTGGACCTGGCCGTGTCCCGGATCGCCGCCGGCGCCGACCCGGAGTCGGTGCTGGTGCTCACCCATTCCCGGCGCGCCGCGACCGAGGTGCGAGAGGCGATCACCGCCGGGTTGCTCCGAGCGGGGGCGGTTCCCGGTGGTCCCCGGGCCACGCGGGAACCGCTGGTGCGGACCGTCCACTCGTACGCGTTCGCGGTGCTGCGGCTGCAGGCGTCCACGCACGGCAACCCGCCCCCGCGCCTGATCACCGGCGCCGAGCAGGACGCCGTCCTGCGCGAGCTGTTGCGCGGCGATCTCGACGACGGCGCGGGAATGTGGCCCGAGCGGCTGCGGCCCGCGCTCGGCATGACCGGCTTCGCGGTGGAACTGCGGGATCTGATGCTGCGCGCCAACGAACGCGGCCTCGGTCCCGAGGACCTGATCGAGCTCGGGCAGCAGCGCTCGCGGCCGGAGTGGATCGCCGTCGGCGAATTCGCCGCCCGGTACGAGCAGATTATGCTGCTGCGCGGCGCGGTCGGCATCGAGGCGCCCGAGGCCACCGCGCCCGCCCTCGACGCCGCCGAACTCGTCGGGGCGGCCCTCGCCGCGTTCGTCACCGACCCCGACCTGCTCGCACGGGAACGGTCCCGGATCCGGCACCTGCTCGTCGACGACGCCCAGCACCTCGACCCGCAGGCGGCGCAGCTGGTGCGCGTCGTGGGTCTCGGCACCCGCACCACCACCGTCGCCGGCGATCCGGACCAGGCGGTGTTCACCTTCCGTGGTGCCGATCCGGCCTTCCTCGCCGCGCTGGTCGACGACGACCCGAGCCGCCGCGTGGTGCTCGGCACCAACCACCGCGCCGCCCCCGAGGTGGCCGAACTCGTCGGCCGTATCACCCGCCGGCTGTCCGGCCTCCCGCCGCACCGCGGCGCACCCGCCGTCCCGTCGGACGACCCGGGCACCGTGCGGGTCCGGGTACTGCCGACGCCGGCGAAGGAAGCCGCGCTCGTCGCCGACACGCTGCGCCGCGCCCACCTCGTCGACGGGGTGCCGTGGTCCCGCATGGCCGTCGTGGTGCGGTCGGTGCCGCGCTCGCTCGCCCCGCTGCGGCGGGCCCTGCTGGCGGCCGGCGTGCCGGTGACCACGGCCGCCTCCGAGCTGCCGCTGGCCCGCCAGCACGGCGTCGCCGGGCTGCTGCTCGTGCTGCGGGCACTGTCCGGGCTGCCGTTCGGCGGCGAGGAGGCGCTCGCCCTGCTGTCCGGGCCCGTCGGCGGAGCCGAACCGGTCGCCCTGCGCCGCCTGCGCCGCGGCCTGCGCCGTGTCGAGCTCGCCGCCGGGGGAGACCGCGACTCGGCCGAACTGCTGCGACTGCTGCTCGTCGACGACGAGAGCGAGGACGCCGAACGGCTCGTGCGCGGACTCACCGACGTCGAGGCGGCGCCGCTGAAGAAGGCTCAGGCCGTGCTGCGCAAGGCCCGGGAGGCCGCGCGCCGGGGCGGCGGCATCGAGGACGTGCTGTGGGAGGCGTGGCAGGCCACCGGACTCGAGCGCAAGTGGGCCGCGGCATCCGAACGCGGCGGTCCGGTCGGCGCGCAGGCCGACCGCGACCTCGACGGCATCGTGGCGCTGTTCGACGCCGCCGCCGACTACGTCGACCGGCTGCCGCGCGCTCAGCTCGCCGGATTCGTCGACTACCTCACCGAGCAGGAGATCCCGGGCACCGTCCGCACCCGCCTGGTCGCGCCGGCGGAGGCGGTCACCGTCGTCAGTGCCCACTCGGCGGCCGGCCGGGAGTGGGACGTCGTGGCGGTCGCCGGCGTGCAGGAGGGCCTGTGGCCGAGCCTGCGTGCCCGCGGCACCCTGCTGGGCATCGAGACGCTGATCGACGCGGTGTCCGGGGCCGACGGGGGCGGCGACGGCTCGACGCGGCTCTCACGCACCGCGCCGTTGCTGGCCGACGAGCGCCGCCTGTTCCTCGTCGCGTGCAGCAGGGCGCGCCGCACCCTGCTCGTCACCGCCGTCGAATCGGTGGGCGGCGACACCGACATGGTGCGGTCCCGCTTCGTCGACGAGCTGGTGGGCGCGGACTCCGACGACGTCGTCGACGAGGCGGGTGAGGACGTCACGGTGCTGCCCGAGGAGACCCGCACCCGGGTACTCGCCCTCCCCACCCTCGTCGCCGAGCTGCGCAGCGTGGTGTGCGATCCCGTGGTGGCCCGGGACGATCCGCAGCGGCAGCGCCGGGCGGCCGCACAGCTCGCGCGGCTCGCCCGGGCCCGGGTGCGGGGCGCGCATCCGGACCAGTGGTACGGCACCGCCGAGCCCAGCACGCAACAGGAACTGTGGGACCCCGGGGCCGACGCGGTGCCGTTGTCGCCGTCGACGGTCGAACAGCTCACCACGTGCCCGCTGCGGTGGATGTTCGAGCGGCACGGCGGCTCCGACGGCGACAACACCCACGCCGTCGCGGGCAGCCTGGTGCACACGCTGGTGCAGGCGCTCGCCGGGCGGATCCCGCCCGACCAGGTGGAGCGGGCGCTCGAACGGGCGTGGGACTCGGTCGATCTCGGTTCCCAGTGGTACGCCCGTCGCGAGCTCGAACGCACCCGCGCCATGCTCGACACGTTCTCGGCGTGGCTGCGCGGCACCCGTGGCGAGCTCACCGAGGTCGGGGTCGAGATCGCCGTCGACGGCATCCTCGAACCCCGGACCGAGGACGAGCCGCGGGTGCGGCTGCGCGGCCGGATCGACCGGCTCGAGCGCGACCCCGACGGGCGGCCCGTGATCATCGACGTCAAGACCGCGCGCCATCCGGTCACCAAGGAAGCGGCGCAGCAGCACGCGCAGCTGGCCGCCTACCAGGTCGCTGCCGCGGCCGGCGCGATCGACGGGCAGCCCGCCGGCGAACCCGGCGGGGCACGGTTGGTGTTCGTCGCCAAACCTCACAACAAGGAGGGCGCCACCCAGCGGGTACAGCCCCCGCTGGACGCCGAGGCGCTCGACCGTTGGCGCGACGTGATCCACGAAGCAGCCGCGGCCACCCGCGGACCACAGTTCCTGGCCCGGGTCAACGACGGGTGCCGGCACTGCCCGGTCCTGTCGAGCTGCCCGGCACACGACGAGGGCAGGCAGGTGACGGGATAGTGGCACCACCGACGGTGAGTGCGGTCGAGCTGGCCGCCGCGCTCGGGCAGTTCCCGCCGACCGGCGAGCAGGCCGCGGTGATCGAGGCGCCGCTGCAGCCCACGCTCGTCGTCGCCGGTGCCGGTGCCGGCAAGACCGAGACGATGGCGGCGCGCGTGGTCTGGCTCGTCGCGAACGGCTTCGTCGACCCGGAACAGGTGCTGGGCCTGACGTTCACCCGCAAGGCCGCCCAGCAGCTCACCACCCGGATCCGCCGGCGGCTGGCGAAGCTCGCCGGATCGGCGCTGGTGCGCGACCTCGACCCGACCGGCGGGCTACGCGCCCGCATCCTCGCCGGCGAGCCGGAGGTGGGCACCTATCACGCGTACGCCGGGCGCCTGCTCGGTGAGCACGGGCTGCTGCTGCCCATCGAACCGTCGGCGACCCTGCTGTCCGAGACCGAGCTGTGGCAGCTCGCGTACCGCGTGGTCAGCGCCTGGGACGGCGACCTCGACACCGACCGCAATCCCGCGTCGGTCACCGAGTGCGTGCTGGCCCTGTCGGGGCAGCTCGCCGAGCACCTCGTCGAGCCGGAGGACCTGCGCGTCGCGCACACCGAGCTGGACAAGCTCGTGCACACGCTGCCCGCCGGCCCGAATCAGCGTGGGGGACCGTCGAAGACCCTGCTGAACATCCTCGACGCGCAGCAGGCCCGGATCGAGTTGCTGCCCCTGGTCGAGCGCTTGGCGCAGACGCTGCGCCGCGAGGGCGCGCTGGACTTCGGCAGCCAGATGTCGCTCGCCGCCCGGATGGCCCGCGACCACCCGGAGGTCGGCCGCGCCGAGCGGGCCCGCTTCCGGGTGGTGCTGCTCGACGAGTACCAGGACACCGGCCACGCGCAGCGTGTCCTCCTGTCGTCGCTGTTCGGCGGTCCCCTGTCCGGCGGCGCCTCGGAGCGGATGCCCGCGGTGACCGCAGTGGGCGATCCGATGCAGTCGATCTACGGATGGCGCGGCGCGTCCGCGGCGAACCTGCCCCGGTTCTCGACGGACTTCCCGCTGCCGGACGGCAGCCCCGCACCCCGGCTCGAGTTGCTCACCAGCTGGCGCAACCCTCCCGAGGCCCTGGAGCTGGCGAATCTGGCGTCGGACCCGTTGCGGCACAAGGGTGTCCAGGTCAGCACGCTGCGGGCGAAGCCGGAGCCGACCCCCGGCGACGTCCGGCTCGCCCTGCATCCGGACGTGGAGGCCGAACGGGAATGGGTGGCCGGGCGGATCGCCGCCGAGTACGCGGCCGCCCGGGTCGCCGAGGCGCCGCCGCCGACAGCGGCGGTGCTGGTGCGCCGCAACGCCGACGCCGCGCCGATCGCGGAGGCGCTGCGAGCCCGCGGCCTGCCCGTCGAGGTGGTCGGTCTCGGCGGCCTGCTGCACACTCCCGAGGTGGCGGACGTGATCGCGATGCTGCGGCTGGCCGCGGACCCCACGGCCGGCAGCGCGGCCGTGCGGGTGCTGACCGGGGCCCGCTGGCAGCTCGGCGCCGCCGACCTGAAGGCGCTGTGGCGCCGGGCCGGCGAACTCGCCATCGGCGGCCGCTTCGGCGTCGCCGGCACGGTCACCGACTCGGCCGCCCTCGCCGAGGCGCTCGACAGCGCCCTGCCGGGCGAGCAGTCCGAACAGGCCGGGATCGCCGACGCACTCTCCGATCCCGGTCCGCCGCATCGGTATTCGGAATTCGGTTACGCGCGCATCGTCGCGCTGGGCAAGGAGCTGGCGTCCCTGCGGGAGCGGCTGGGCCAGCCGCTGACGGAGCTCGTCGCCGAGGTGGAGCGGGTTCTCGGCATCGGCATCGAGGCACAGGCCCGCGCGGGCAGCGACGGCGGTGTCGGCCGGGAGAACCTCGACGCCTTCGCGGACGTGGTCGCCGGGTACGCGAGCCGCGGTTCGGCGACGCTGACCGGCCTGCTCGCCTACCTCTCCGCCGCCGAGGCGATCGAGGGCGGACTCGCTCCGGGCGAGGTGCAGGTCGCCAACGAACGGGTGCAGGTGCTGACCGTGCACTCGGCCAAGGGCCTCGAATGGGAGGTGGTGGCGGTCCCGCACCTGACCGCCGGGGTGTTCCCCTCGTCGACGGCCGGCAGCACATGGCTCGGCGCCCTCGGGGAACTGCCGCCGTCACTGCGCGGCGACCGGGCGCTGCCGGGCGAGAACAGCGACGGCGTCCCCGTCCTCGATCTCGACGAGGTCTACGACCGCAAATCGCTCGAGAACTGCATCGACACGCACAAGGACGCCCTCAAGCGCCGGAAACTGGACGAGGACCGGCGCCTGTTCTACGTCGCGCTCACCCGCACGGAGCGGGCCCTGTTCGTCTCCGGGCACCACTGGGCCGAGTCCGGAACGGACCCGAAGGGACCCTCCCCGTTCCTGTCCGAACTGCACGAACTGGTGGCGGCGCGACCCGGACTCGGCCGCATCGAGACCTGGGCCCCGGCGCCGGAGCCGGGCACCGAGAACCCGATGACCGCGGATCCGCACACCGCCGTGTGGCCGCGCGATCCCCTCGGGGTGCGGCGTCCCTTCGTCGAGCAGGGCGCGGCCCTGGTCCTCGCGACGCTCGAGGAGCCCGAACCCGAACCCCCGGCGACCCCGGACGACGACCCCGACGACTGGGCCGCGGACGTCGACGCGCTGCTCGCCGAGCGGGCCCGGCGCGCCGAGCAGCGTGCCGAGGTGATGCTGCCCGCCCAGATGTCGGTCAGCCAGCTGGTGGATCTGGCCGCGGACCCGGCCGCGCTGGCGGCGCGGCTGCGCCGTCCGTTGCCGTTCCGGCCGAATCCGCTGGCGCGGCGCGGCACCGCCTTCCACGCCTGGCTCGAACGGCGATACGGTGCCACGCGGCTGCTCGACCTCGACGAACTGCCCGGCGCGGACGACCCCGGCGGCGACGAGACCGAACTCGACCGGCTCCAGGAGGCGTTCCTGCGCTCGCGGTGGGCGCAGCGCAGCCCGGTGGAGGTGGAGGTTCCGTTCGAGACGTCGCTGGCCGGGGTGGTGATCCGTGGCCGGATCGACGCGGTGTTCGAGGACCCGGACGGCGGCTGGACGGTCATCGACTGGAAGACCGGCGCCGAGCCCGACGAGGACCGGCTCGAGGCGGTGGCGATGCAGCTGGCCGCGTACCGCCTGGCCTGGGCGCAGCTGATGGCCGCCCGCACGTTCCGTGCGACGGGCCGACCGGCCGTGCCGCCTCTCGACAAGGTCCGGGCCGCATTCCACTACGTGCGCACCGGGCGGACCATCGCGCCGGAGGACCTGCCTGGCGCCGAGCGGCTGGACCGGTTGGTGCGCAGCGCCGGCGCGGACCGCCCGTCGGCCGGCGAGCGGTAGCGGCGGTCAGCGGCGCGGGGCGTTGCGGCGCGCCGTGAGAGCCTGGCCGATCAGGGGCAACTGCAGCGGCAGCCGGGCCACCGCGACCGCCTTCGCGGCCGGGGAGAGCCGCTCGCTGCGCAGCCACGTCACGGCCATCTGCACGTTGGCGGGGAACACCGCGATCAGCAGGGCCGCGGCCAGCGTCCCGCCGAGCCGCCGGGTCCGCGGAATCGCGAGCGCCGTCCCGGCGGTCAGCTCGGCGACCCCGGAGACGTAGGTGTAGGTGCGCGGCGAGCCCGGCAGCGCCGTCGGCACGATCCGGTCGAAGGGCCGGGGGGAGGCGAAGTGCGCCGCGCCCGCTCCGAGGAGGAGCGCGGACAGCCGCAGCGCCGCACGCTGGGACGGGGGTGTGGACATGCGCGCCACACTAGCGGCCGACGCGTAGGCTGCGAGCCGATGTCAGCAACGAGAACGTCGGTGACCGCGTCGCCGGAGCCGAGAACACCGCGGGGGCGCCGCTATGCCGGGTAGGTTGCGTGCCCGCTTCAGCCGTTCCGACATGCTCACCGAGCGCCCGGACTTCGCGCTGGTGGGCATCCTGCGGGTGCCGCAGCTGCAGACGAGCCCGAGCCGGGCCATCACCCGCCGCGTCGGATATGCGGTGGTGGCGTTGACATTCGCCGTGCTGGTGGTCTACCTCGACCGGGACGGCTACCGCGACGCCCAGGGCGACGCCCTGTCGCTGCTGGACTGCATCTACTACGCGACCGTATCGCTGTCGACCACCGGCTACGGTGACATCACCCCGTTCACACCCGAGGCGAGACTGATCAACGTCCTGGTCGTCACGCCGTTGCGGATTTTCTTCCTCATCGTCCTGGTCGGTACGACGCTCTCGGCACTGACCGAGAGTTCGCGCCAGGCGTTCAAGATTCAGCGTTGGAGGCGCCGCGTGCGTAATCACACCGTCGTCGTCGGATACGGCACCAAGGGCCGTACCGCGGTGGATGCGATGCTGGGCGACGGGGTTCCGCCGTCGGACATCGTCGTCGTCGACACCGATCCGGTGGTGCTCGAGACCGCCGCCGGGCAGGGGCTGGTGACGGTGCAGGGCTCGGCGACGAAGTCGGATGTGCTGCGCCTGGCCGGCGTTCAGCACGCCGCCGCGATCATCGTCGCCGCCAACCGCGACGACACCGCGGTGCTCGTCACGCTCAGCGCCCGCGAGATCGCCCCGAGGGCGAAGATCGTCGCGGCGATCCGCGAATCGGAGAACACGCACCTGCTGCGCCAGTCCGGCGCGGACTCGGTGGTCATCTCCTCCGAGACGGCGGGCCGGCTGCTCGGCATCGCCACCACCACACCGAGCGTCGTGGAGATGATCGAGGACCTGCTCACCCCGGAGGCGGGATTCGCGATCGCCGAACGCGACGTCGAGCCGAACGAGGTGGGCGGCTCGCCGCGGCACCTGTCCGATATCGTGCTCGGCGTCGTGCGCGACGGCCGGCTGCTGCGGGTGGGGTCTCCCGAGGTCGACGCCGTGGAGGCGGACGACAAGCTGCTCTACATCCGGCGGGTATCGGGCTGAGCCTGCGCCGCCGCCGCTAGGGTGCAGGCGTGACCTGTTTCGAGCTGTCCGACACGCCCCTGCTCTCCCGCACGGTCGTCGACCGCGCCGAGGAGTTGCGGGGCGACGCCGCGGCCCTGCACGACGGCTGGGCGCAGGCGCGTCTGCTGCGGGTCGATCGTCGCGGCCAGGTGCCGGTGGACGGGGACGCGCTGGTGTTCGCTGCGGCGGTGGAGCTGGGGCCGGAGCCGGTGCCGGGGGCGGTGTTCCTCGGCGTGCGGGACGGGCGGCACGTGTGGGCGGTGCGGGTGCTCGCCCAGACCGGAACGGTCGCCGACCTGCGCCGCATCGGCGACCGGCTCGACGACGCCGATGCGGGCCTGATGGTGACGGCGGTGGCCCTGCTCAACTGGCACGACAATGCGGGCTTCAGTTCTCTGGACGGAGCGCCGACCGAGCCGGCCCTGTCCGGCTGGTCGCGGATCAGCACCAGCACCGGGCACGAGGAGTTCCCGCGTACCGATCCGGCGATCATCTGCCTCGTGCACGACGGCGCCGACCGGGTTCTGCTGGCGCGGCAACCCGTGTGGCCGGAGCGGCGGTTCTCGGTTCTCGCCGGGTTCGTCGAGGCGGGGGAGTCGCTCGAGTCCTGCGTCGTGCGGGAGATCCGCGAGGAGGTCGGCGTCGACGTGCGCGACGTGCGCTATCTCGGCAGCCAGCCGTGGCCGTTCCCGCGGTCGGTGATGATCGGGTTCTCCGCCGTCGCGGACCCGGAGCAGCGGCTCGAATTCCTCGACGGGGAGATCGCCGAGGCCCGCTGGTTCACCCGCGACGAGGTGCGCGCCGCGTTGGCGCTCGGGGACTGGGCGTCGCCGGCGGACGCCCCGCTGCTGCTGCCCGGGTCGATCTCGATCGCCCGGGGCATGCTCGAGGGCTGGGTCCGGGCCGGCGAGCGGTAGGAGTCGTGTCCGCGCGGTCGCCGGTCGTCCGCGTGGGCAGATCGGCGACGCGGACCACCGGGGCGCACGCGGAGGGCGCGTCGGGTCGGTCACGACCCGGCGGGCGACGGGTTACAGGCCGAGCACGCGCTTGACCGCGGACAGCGGGGGATTGGTCGCGGTGCTGCCGTCGGCGAACTTCACCGTGGGGACCACGTGGTTTCCGTCGTTGACGCTGC